>JALGYA010000217.1 GCA_029824475.1 Fimbriimonadia bacterium
CTGAGAGCGCCAGCCCACGTCTTCGCAGTCTGCTTCGATCTCTTGCCCGCCTCGACGAGCGAATGCGAGGCGTGATCAGCGAGATCAACCGCGAATTCGCCGCCGACAGAATCAAGCGCTGCCTCGACCAGAAGCTGGAGTATCAGTCCGCAATCAAGCGGGTGGTGATTCTTGCGGGCTCAGAGGAGAAGCCGCTCTACGAACTCTGGGTGGCTTGGCTCGCAGACCAGGGCGTGGAGGTCGAAGTCCTTGTGGACTACGGGCCAGAGAACTCACGGCTCTTTCCAGCATCAAAACGCCTGTCAGAGCGGATGGGCAAGAAGATTGCGTCGATCAGCAAAGCTGAGCGATGGCATGACGCGCTGTTCACCGCGAAACAGACCCCTGATGGCCCCAAGATCACGATCTCCCGCGCTCCGGACCCGCTGGCCGAATGTGAATGGGCGCTGCGCGCGTGCCAAGCCAAGATCAGCAGCGGAACGATGCCGAGCCGGCTCTGCATCTACGCCCGCAGTTCGGACTCATACGGTCCGCTGCTCAAGGCAGCCGCGCTCAGGCTCGGCATTCCGCTCGACGCCAAAGTCAATGTCCCGCTCCTCACCACGGGCTTTGCCAGATCGATCGTGACGATGCTGAAAGCCCTTTTTGGCAACGATGTCCGTGCACTCGGCAAGGCTGCGAGATCGAGCAGCTTCGGGGTCGGCGCAGAAGGCCAGGCTGCGCTCTGGACGCTGCTAAGCGAAGCCTGCCGGGACAAGGAGACTCAGTGGGAGACTGTAGAGGCCTGGTGCCAAGAACGAGAGGACTTCGCCTGGCTCTACGAAGCGCTCGTCTGGCGAGCGGAAGCTGTCGATCTGGAAGCGCCACTCTCTGTCTGGGCTCAGCGGCTTGTCGACTTCTTCGCGACGAGCAGCATCGTTGATCTCTCCAATGACAGTCCAGCAGCCCACAGCCGCGACGTCCGGGCACAGACGACTCTGCAGAGCTCCGTAGCAGCCTTCGCGTCTATCAGCGACAGCCTCTCTGCCAGGGATCTGCGATGCAGAAACTTCCTCGCCTTAGCCGAGTCGATCTGGGAGGAGGCTCTTGTCGAGGCGCCCGGCGACGCATTTGGGGTCCAGTTCATGACACGGACCGAGTCGCTGCCCAACTCCGAGCTGCTCTGCGTTCTGGGAATGCTGGAGGGCGTTCTGCCTCGCAGGCGGTCAGAAAACGCGATTCTCTTCGACTCAGACCTGGCTGAGATTTCTGAGCTATCTCGCGGCCGGTTTGATCTGCCCAACTCGTTTGACCGGGCGGCCAAGGAGAGGGACGAGTTTGTCAGAATCTGTGCCGCGACCTCCAGCGAAGTCATCTTCAGCTATCCCGAGACATCGGATGACCGCGACAATGTCCCGGCCTTCTACTTGAAGGAGCTTGAGCGGGCCGGTGGACCCCTGGTTGAGCACGTGCAGCACTCCCGCCTCAACACGGCTCCCCCGCAGGAGGAATGCAAAAGTCCAGCGGACGATAAGCTTCGAAAGGCGATGGATGGGCCGCGTGTCTGGCCCGAGGACCCGAGTCTCACAACCGGCGAGGCGCTTGACCTGGTCAGGCGTGATCCAGCTGATGGCGTGCGACCAAATGAGGTCGAAGCAATCCTGACGTGCCCATTCAGGGCAATGGCGATCTATCGGCTCAACCTGAAGCCGCCGCATCGGCGGCGACTGATGAGTCTGATAGCGGGAATCGCTCAGGATGCAAATCTGCCATCGGCCAAGACTCCTGAGGAGGCACGAACTCGCCTAAAAACACAGGCTGATGAGACGCTGGATGGGCTCTTCCCAGACCTTGAATCTTGGGAGCTTAAGCTGCTCGATTCAGCCGCGGACCGCCTCATCGAAGACTGGGTCCAACGTGAATTTGCAGCCCGCAGCCTGTGGCCTCGCGAAGGCACTGCCTTGCCGGTGAGCATTGGGGAGGAAGGGCTAAGGGCGGATGTCCCGAACAAAGACCTCCCGATCCTGCTGACAGGGAATGCCGCTGGCAAGCACGCGATGGAGCCTTTCGATGTCGTGCAGCTCTTCGTGCCGAGCCTGCCGGAGCGGATGGAGCCTGCGGATGACCCGGATAACTTCCCCCTCTGGCTCGTCCCGTTTGGGCTCTGGATGATGTCGATGCGTGGCGGCCAGTCGCAATATCCAGCACTCGAAGTGGACTCCTTGAAAGGCGAGAGGTTCTTCCTTACAATCCAGACTCCGGAGGGCACACGGCTGCAGGCCCGCGTCCAGGACGGCCTGTACAAGAAGGAGATCTCGCTTGTCAGCCAACCCAACTTCTTCCGTGGCGTCAAGAACCGCCTCACAGAAGCTGCTGACCTGCTTAACAGCGGCGAGACGAATGTCAGACCAGGCGAAGCCTGCCGGACTTGCTCTTACGGCGAACTCTGCAGGCGGTCCTCGATCTACGGTGAACTTACAGACCCGTTTGATGTCATCGGGGGTGACAAGTGAACCTGACGCAAGAGCAGCTTGCGGCTGCCTCAAGCGATGGAAGCCGCCTCGCTATCATCGCAGCGGCGGGATCGGGCAAGACGAGCGTCCTCACCAGTCGGTATCTCCACCATGTGGTTGAACACGGCATCCGGCCTGACCAAATCCTAACGATCACGTTCACCCGCAAGGCTGCCGCAGAGATGAAGATGCGGATCGTGGAAGCCCTGATCGCGGCAGGGATGCCTGACGAGGCTCAGGTCGCTGAGACTGGTCCGATCCAGACGATCCACAGCTTCTGCGAGCGGCTGCTGCGCGAGAATTCGATGGCCGCAGGCCTCGATCCTGAGTTCGAAATCCTGGCAGAGAGCCAGTCACGAAGGATCTCCGATGAAGCGATCAGAAAGGCTGTTATGCATGCCTATGAGGAGGGCGGTCCGGAGGTCGATCTTCTGCGGAAACTGGCTGGGCAGGGGATCTATCAGGGGCCGGGTGGCGTGGATGATCGAATCAGCGCCGCACTCAATAGGCTACTAGACAATCTGCGTGGCCTTGGACTCTCATCGAGCGATGTTGCACGGCTTCACGGGTCTGCTGAGTCAGTTCTGGAGGCGTGGATCGAAATGGCCGTCGAGGCGGTTGATCCCGACCTTCTGCCGGTGGTTATGGCGAACCCAATTGAGGCGAGGCCGAAGGCTTTGATCGATCTTCTCAAGGCAGCCAGGAAACAGAAGCCGCAGTGGCTCAAGTACCAGCCCATCGAGGACCTGATGCGGCAGGCAGAGGAGTCGGCGGCCCTCGCCAGGCTCGCTGCCGACGCATGGGAAAACCTTGATGATGAGATGCGTCGGATTCAGAAATTCGACTTCACGATGCTCGAATCGCTCGCGGTTAGCCTGGCCTCAAATAATCCAGAAGTTCAGGACCGACTCAAGCATCAGTACCGCGCGATCCTCGTCGACGAATCGCAGGATGTGAACCCGATGCAGCACCGCCTCATCCAGTCGATGGGCATCGAGAGACAGATGCTGGTCGGTGACCCACAGCAGTCGATCTACAGCTTCAGGCAGGCCGATCGCGAGCTGTTCGTTCAGACATCCAAGGCTTTTGAAACGCTGAGGCTCAGCAAGAACTTCCGATCCCAGCCAGGAATTCTCTCCTTTGTAGACGAGTACTTTAGCCGGACTTGGAGCAATGACTACGCTCCGATGATGGTCGAGGAGACGACCGACAGCCCGTTCGGGTCGACAGGTCCGAAGGACTTCACCGGTGTAGAGCTGTGGGAGATGGCGGCGAAGGACTCCCACCAAGCGGTTGAGTGGCTGCAGGACCTGTTGAAGGAAGGTGCTGCCCTCAAGGACATCGCCTTCCTCGTTCGGACTTCGCGCTCAGCTTTGGCTCTTGCAGAGGAGATGCGCCGGAAGGAGATTCCACACCGAATCGCGGGCGGCTCCGAGCAGTTCTTTGCAAGACTTGAGATCCGTGACTTGGCAAACGCGCTGCAGTCGATCTGCAGCCCTTCGGACCGATTTGCACAGCTGGCAGTCATGCGCAGCCCGTTGGCTGGGCTCAGCCTCGACAGCGTGATTCGGCTCTCCGCTGAGCCCGATCCGCTGGGCGCGCTCCGCAGCTTTGACCCGGGAGACGCCGGTGAGGCAGGAAAAATCAAGGCCTACTTGGCTTGGCGAGCCAGTCTTCCTGATGACGCCGATAGGCTTCCCGCTTGGGAGCTCTTGGCTCATATTCTCGCCCAGTCACCGTGCCTGGAGGAGGCTGCGAAGCGGGCCAACGGACCTCAAGTCACCGCGAACATCCGCAAGCTGCTGAAGATCGCCTCAGAGAACCCGGAGCTGGATGGAATCGAACTCGCGGAGCAGATCAGAGAGATACAGGTGATGCGCCACCGCGAGGGCGACGCTCCCGCCGATGACGACGATGCAGACGTCGTGACGATCATGACCATCCACAAGTCGAAAGGGCTCGAATTCGATACGGTCATCCTTCCAGACACCGTCGAGCGGTCCTGGAATCTAAAGCAAGATGCGTTCGTCTCGTCCAAGAACGGGCTCTGCGCATGCAAGTTTGGAGAAGCAGGAGGCCTCGGCTACGACATGCTCAAATCGATGTCCAAGGATGTGAACGACGCGGAGAGCCTGCGAGTGCTCTATGTCGCGATGACGAGGGCGAAGAATCGGCTCTGCATCGCTGTTCCCGGCGCGCCTGACCTTCGCACAGACGGCGGGAAAATCTGCCGTGCTATGAACTTCCCTGACACCGAATTGAAGGGGGTGAAGGTCCGCAGGAGCATCCCAGACGCAAGGGTAGACTGACCATATGGCCTTCACCGCGGCGGCAGTTCAAATCGCCTCAAAAATGGGGGATGTCGCCGCTAATCTCGACAAG
>JALGYA010000218.1 GCA_029824475.1 Fimbriimonadia bacterium
GGGTCCATTCCCGCTCCTCTTGACTGCTCCAAAGGACTACCAATTGCTCTGGGCAGCAGATGCCCTGGCTCGTGGATATGCCGTCTGCCTGTTCCCTGGGATCGACAGCCATCACAGGACACCGGGCTACGTGGGGTTTGAGTCAGTTTGGGATGTATTCCGAACGGAATACCCCGGCGCCACATGGACCGAAATCAGCACCAAAGGATGGCTCGCCAGCCGCTGCATCGACTATCTGTTGAGCGATCAAAGCCCAGCACAAATCGAACCGGACCAGATCGCGATCATTGGCTTCTCACGCTACGGAAAGCAGGCTCTCATAGCGGCTGCCAACGACTCCAGGATATCCTGTGTGGTGGCTCGCAGCCCTGGGTCGCCGGGCTCCAGCCCTTACCGTCTCACCAGCCGCAACACCTTTGCTGAGGCACCAGCCGATTTCCCAGGCGAGTGGTTCCTCCCCTCACTGCGGGAATTCCAAGGCCGCGAAAACGAACTGCCCATCGATGCGCACGGCTGGTATGGGCTGATCGCTCCGCGGCCCTGCCTGATCCACACGGCTCACACCGATGGATCGGAGCCGACCTTTGCCGTCGAAAAAGCTTATCTGGAAGGACGCAGCATCTATCGCCTTCTCGATGCTGAGCAGAATCTGAGAGTTGACTACCGATCAGGTGGCCATGGCTCAGTCGGGCCCGAACGCATCTCAGCCACAGACCGAAAGCGCAACCTCGACTGGATCGATCTCGCGTTTGGTCGGGGAGAGGCTCGGGCCGAGGACTTCCCGGAGAAGCTGTTTCATGACTTTGATTGGAATGCGTGGCGAGACCGCCAAGATGGGGCATCAATCAAAACCAGTGAGCCCGCCATTGACCGTGTGAATTGGCTCTTGGGTGAAACGCCGTCGTCACTGCCCAGGCTTGACCAGCCAGAGTTTCTCACCGAAGAGGAGTCTGCCCTAATGACGCACGACCGCTGGATGCCCAAGGATGTCCGCCGGGTGCCGATCAGTTTTGGAGACGGAGTGCGCGGCAATCTCTACTTCAAAGAAGGCCTGAAACAGCCAGCACCGGTGGTGATCTGGCTGCATCCCTACTCCTATCACAGCGGCTCAAACGAGGGCTATGGCGTTCAGGGCACCACTATCTATGGCCGCCTGGCCCAAGAAGGGTTCGCTGTCATCACCTACGACCAAGTTGGCTTCGGACTCCGCCTGCTGGAAGGGACGTCGTTCTATGATCAATATCCCCACTGGTCACGACTTGGCCGCATGGTGCACGACGCCCGTGCCGCCGTCGGTTTCGCGATAGACGGCAAAGGCAGCGCCCAATCAGTTATCCCAAAATTGGATTCTGACCGAGTCTTCCTTCTCGGCTATTCTGCGGGCGCCCTGACCGCGATGTACACGGCGGCCTTAGACGACCGAATTGCTGGTACCGCGACCTTCAGCGGATGGACACCAATGCGGGGCGGGTCCACCCACCGGCTCGCGGTTTTCCATGCACTTGTGCCCCGACTTGGACTCTACGACGGCCGGGAAGACGAGCTGCCACTTGACTACGAAGATGTCCTTAGGCTTGCGGCTAAAAAGCCTCTGTTTGTCGTTACGCCCACCCGTGACCGCTTCGCGGACCACGACGCAGTAGCCAAGACAATGCGAAGCCTGCGTGCGGACACGATTACTTGGCAGGCGCCGGACGACGTCAACCGATTCCAGGCCGACCAGCACATGCTCTTTCTGGGTTGGGTGAGGTCAGCCAGCAGGAAATGAGATCATAATTCTCTCCGCTCCAGCGCGGAGATGCCACATACTTATTGCGAGAATGCGCATCGCCAGATTTACCCGCCTACACTTCTTGGTTGTGATGCTCGCGCTCGGCTCTCAAGTCCATGCCCAGCAGAATGTCACGTCCGACAGCGGCGCTGTTGTCTGGACCTCACCCAGCAAGGATTCGCGCGGCTCGATGCCAATTGGCAACGGCGAAATTGGCGCGAATGTGTGGGTCGAGGAGAGCGGCGATCTGCTTTTCTATCTCTCCCGCACAGATTCATGGAGCGAGAATTGCCGGCTGCTAAAATTAGGCAAAATCAGAGTTGCGCTCACCCCCAACCCGATCCCGGAGGGCACATCGTTCAGCCAAACACTGGATGTTGACCAAGGTGAGATCCTCATTCGATTCAAGGGCGACGAGCAGGACCTAACCATCCAGTTCGCTGTTGATGCGAACCATTCGGTGGTGACGGTCGATGTTGAGAGTTCTCAGCCAATTGAGGCAACAGTATCGCTGGAGCACTGGCGCACCTCGCGCAGAGAATTGGAAGGTGCAGACGTTCACTCCGCCTATGGAATTCTGGGTCGGATATTTGTCGAGCCAGACACAATTCTGGGCAACCAGAAAAATCAAATCGTCTGGCATCACCGGAACGAGCGCTCCATCTGGAGGGCCAACATGGAGCTGCAGGCGTTAGGCACGCTTGCCCAGAAGCAGGCAGACCCACTGCTCAGACGTACATTTGGAGCATCGATCGAAGGCGATGGGCTGATCAGCCAATCTCCTACAAGCTTAAAGTCGGCTGAGCCAGCCCATGAAATCCACGTTGCGATCTACTCGCTGACTGCTCAAACCGAAACCGCAGAGCATTGGCTCGAACAGCTGAAACTCAGTGCAAAACAGATCGAATCAACGTCTCGCGATGAGCGGAAGGCCGCCCACCGCGAGTGGTGGAGGGCCTTTTGGGATCGGAGCTACATCCGTATATCCACGAATGATGACGATGACAAGCAGGTTCTTGCGAACATCAACCGAGGCTATCGGCTCCAGCGCTTCATGAATGCGTGCGCCGGAAGGGGAGCCTTCCCGATCAAATTCAACGGGTCGATCTTCACAGTTGACACGCTGGACCATGAAGATCGATTCAAGGGCTTCGACGCTGATTATCGGCAGTGGGGCGGTCCCTACTGGTGGCAGAACACACGCCTCCCCTACTGGTCCATGCTGGAGTCGGGTGATCTCGACCTGATGATGCCGCTCTTCAAGATGTTCAGTGCCAGCTTGGAGACTCGCAAAGCTGCGACGCAAAAATACTACGGCCACGACGGGGCGTTTTTTCCTGAGACGCAGTACTTCTGGGGAGCCTATACGGAGAGCAACTACGGGGCCGATCGATCCGAAATGCCGGACGGCCTGACAAAGAACCTGTTCATCCGCTACTACTGGCAGGGCGGGCTGGAGCTCTCTTTGATGATGCTCGACTACTTCGCATTCACCGGCGATGAAGAGTTCGCCGAGCGGTCGATGCTGCCCTTGGCCTCAGAGATCTTAACTTTCTTCGATGAACACTGGGAGCGCGGCTCGGACGGCAAGATTCGATTCGATCCGGCCATGGCCTTGGAAACGTATCGCGAAGCGGTAAATCCACTAGTCGAGATAGTCGGCATTCAAAAAGTGTGTGAGGAGATGCTGGCCCTTCCTGAGTCGATGACGACCGAAGAGCAGCGGAGCAGATGGAGGCGACTCATTTCAGAGCTGCCGCCGGTGCCAATGGGCGAACTGGAGGGTGAACCTGTCCTGGCCCCTGCGGAGTCCTACACCGGAAAACAGAACATCGAGAACCCAGAACTCTACGCCATTTTCCCCTACCGGCGTTACGGGCTCGGCAAGCCAGACCTGGAGATGGCCCGCCGTACTTTCGTCAACCGTCTGGTAAAGAACACCGGGGGCTGGCAGCAGAACGCCATAAAAGCGGCCTACCTTGGGCTCACGAAAGAGGCAGCGAAGATGGTGGGGCAGAATTTCAGCTCAAAGAGCGGCCAGCATCGGTTCCCTGCAATGTGGGGGCCCAATTACGACTGGACGCCCGATCAGTGCCATGGCGGAGTTGCCATGATCGCCCTCCAGCGGATGCTGCTGCAGTATGAGGGAGGCAAGATTCGGGTTTTGCCTGCTTGGCCAAAACACTGGGATGTCGAATTCAAGCTGCACGCCCCACGTCAGACAACGATAGAAGGCCGCGTCGAGAATGGCAATCTCGTCGACATGGATATCTCTCCCCCATCCCGCAGACGCGACATCATATCGGGCTGGAGTTGAGCCTGTTTATCTGCACCCTAAGAGCCTGGTAGAGACGGGCTGGCTGAGAGAGGGACTGGCTGAGAGAGGGACAGGCATAGCAAGAGCGGCGAACTGATGCTCGCCGCTCTTGCTATTGCCCGCAGAAGGGGATTAGCTCTTCGTGTAGCTGTTGGGCGGAGTTATTCCGTCCCAGGTCAGGCCTGACTTGGTCACCGATGTGACCGTCGTGGTATAGGTCGCACTCGGCGCATTTCGCAGCCCGAGGCTCAGCTTGCCGTCAGCGTTCGTCGTTCCGCTGCCTGTCCACGATCCACCAGCATCGTTGGTGAGATTCACCGACACGCTTGCATCGGCGACTGGGCTGCCGCTGCTGTCAACCACCGTGACGGTCGTTCGCAGGTTGCGTCCTTTGCCTCCATAGGTTGAGTACGTGATCGACTCGACCGTCATCTCGTTGCTCGGCGGATTGCCAACTGTCACGCCGATTGACGTGCTGCCGGTTTTGCCCTTTGAGTCAGTCGCGGTGGCGATGATCGTGTGATTGCCATCGGTGAGGTTTGCGTTGAAGCTGGCCCCCGTACCGATCTGACCATCGATGCTGGAAGTCCAGACAAGGCTGGCGGTCACATCACCGTCTTCGGTGTCTGAACCAGAACCTGAGAAGGAGACCGATGCCCCCGTGCTGAATGTCGTTCCATCGGCAGGATTGCCGATGACCGCGACCGGCGCATCGTTCTGAGGTCCGATGTTGCTGGTTGCAGCAACAGCATCAATCAGTCCAAAACCGTACTTGTCGTCTCGGCC
>JALGYA010000219.1 GCA_029824475.1 Fimbriimonadia bacterium
GTCATCCCATGGCGAATCGAGTACCGTCTGGCCAAATCTTCTGATGGATATTCCGTCTCCAGACATAACGATCTTCCTGCTGACCGAATGAATGAGCATGCCGAAGCCGACCAGGGCGAGAACTCCTCCCACGAAGAGGGGGAGGACGACCATCTCCTTGGTGCTTGAAGGCACAAACACGACCAAAATGGTGATGCCAAGCGTGCCCAGCAGAACAGCCGACACCTTCTGCCGCCAGCCTCCTCCTAACTGAACAGTCTCAGGCTTCTGTCTCATTCCCCCGAACAGCTCTCATGCCAGAAACCCTACCCCAGCATCGCCGTTCCTCCAGTTCCATCACAGGGTTCAGAGCCAGCCATCGCTGTTCAACAACCGCTCGGGAAAGTGGCAGAATCCATCCAAACTGGGACCTTTAGCAAACCCTCCGATCATTGTCAAGATTCTATTTGCTACATTCGGATCGTCAGATCATGAATGTTGAGCATGGGACTAAAAAGAACATCATCAACGTACAGGATGGGGACCCTCCCCCAGAGTCCAACACAACGGAATCTGCTAATGGCAAATCTCTAACGCCACTAAACGTGATCCAAGAAGCGCCAATCGGGCGCAGAGTCGCTATGAAGCGATTCGCAAGCACTGTTTTTGGTGCGCTCATCGCACCACTCGCTCTTGGAAAATCAGACGACGCGATAGAGACGGTCCTTCCGACCTCAATGCCAGTCCTGCCTGACCCCCTCCCGGGTGAAGACCCCCTGATTCGGATGATGCGCGAGCTTCAGCGAGCGCTCAAAAAGCCAGTTGACCAGCGCCACTGGGTAATGGTCATTGACCTCCAAAAATGCATTGGATGTCACTCCTGCACCATCGCCTGTGTCGTCGAAAACAAACTGCCTCCTGGCGTGGTCTACAGACCAGTACTCGACGAAGAGATCGGCACCTACCCGAATGTAGGCCGGCGATTCCTCCCCCGCCCTTGCATGCAGTGCGACGAACCGCCCTGTGTGCCTGTCTGCCCCGTCAACGCAACCTGGAAAGGCGACGATGGCGTGGTTGAAATGGACTACAACAAGTGCATCGGATGTAGATACTGCATCACAGCCTGTCCATACGGAGCCCGAACGTTCGACTTCGGTGAGAAGTACGTGGGCAGCACGCCCAAAGCACCGTTTATCCCAGATCACGAAGAAGCCCCGTCCTACGAATACGGGAAAGTCTGGGAGCGCACGGACGATTCATCGCCTGTCGGCAACGTTCGAAAGTGCCACTTCTGCATGCACCGTGTCAAAGAAGGCAAGCTGCCACAATGCGTCTCAAGCTGCATTGGTCGAGCAACTTACTTCGGCGATGCGAATGATCAAGAGAGCCTTGTGGCGGAGCTTATCAGTAAGCCCAACGTCATGCGCTTGAAAGAGGAGCTTGGCACGAAGCCTCGTGTCTACTACCTCCAATAGGAGCCACAAAATGTCCACGATCACCTCAAGCATCCCCCTTCAAGACAAGAAGGCTCCAGCCTGGCCGAAGATCATTTGGCTTGTGCTGCTCATCGTTGGTCTGTTCGGAGTTGTACAGCGCTTCACTCAAGGTCACGCGCTAGCAGACTACGGCAGCTACGTCCCCTGGGGCCTCTGGGTCTCAGCTTACATCTGGTTGATCGGCCTGTCCGCAGGCGCGTTCTTCCTGTCAAGCCTCGTGTACGTTTTCGGAGTCAAGCGGTTGGAGCCGATCGGGAAGATCGCGCTACTCACGGCCCTTGTGACACTGATCTGTGCACTGTTTGCGATCTGCCTGGATCTCGGTCACATCGCGCGGTCCTTCAGGATCATAACCAGCCCGAACTTCAGCTCGATGATGACCTGGATGGTGTGGCTCTATACGGCCTACGCTATCCTCCTGTCCTTTGAGCTGTTCTTCGTACTCAAGAAGCCAGAACAGAAAAAGAAAATCAAAATCCTCGCCGCGATTGGAATTCCTCTCACGGTTGCATTTAGCGGTGGTGTCGGTGCCTTGTTCGGAACCGTTGCCGCTCGTCCAACCTGGCACAGCCCCATGATGCCGATCCTGTTCCTGACAGGAGCGCTAGTCTCTGGCGGCGGCCTGCTCCTCCTCATCCTCAACACCCACAAGAGTTTTGACAGCGAGAAGCGAAACGATGTCGTCCAGATCTTGGCGAAAATCGTTGCGGGTCTCCTCATCTTCGACATCCTCCTCGAATGGGCGGAATTCTCCATCCCCATGTGGTACGGAATCGGACACGAACTGGAGTCACTTAAGCTGATTCTGTTCGGCCAATTCTGGTGGGTGTTCTGGGTGGTTCATCTTCTTATAGGAAGCCTGATTCCCCTCTACATCCTGATCAAGCACAAGAGCCCCAAAGCGCTCGCGTGGGCAGGATCGCTGATTGCACTCACCTTCATGGCAGTGCGACTAAATATCGTGATCCCCGCGTTCATGACTCCAGAGCTTGAAGGGCTCCAGAGCGCGTTCACGGGAGACCGACTGCGATTCGAATACACCCCAAGCCTGCATGAGTGGCAAGTCCTGCTGTTCATCGTCTGTGCTGGAATCGGCCTCTTCAGTGTCGGCAGCAAAATGCTGGCCAAGAAGTCGGCGGACACACCTTCGACCAATGCTGGTACTGAGGAGCACTAAGCGAACCTGATTAGTGACTAAAGTCATGTCAAAGAAAAACACAACAACTCCAAAAGTGTCACGCCGTGAGATGCTGGCAACAACCGCTCTGCTTGGAAGCGGAGCGATGTTGGCTGGCTGCGGCAAAGGCGGGCTCATGGGCTACTCCGGCGAAGCCGGCGAATATGAGCTCGACAACCCTGAGAACATCATCAACACTGTGTGTCTGCAGTGCAACACAGGCTGCGGCATCAAAGTCAAGCTCCATGAGGGCATCGTCACCAAAATTGATGGCAACCCCCTGGCGCCTCAGTGCCTCTATCCTCACCTCGACGCCGACACCTCGCCATTCGTAATGGCAGGCATCGATGGCGCCATCTGTCCGAAAGGGCAGGCTGGCATCCAGTCGGTCTACGACCCTTATCGAATCCGAAAAGTCCTCAAACGTGCCGGCAAGCGCGGCGAGGACAAGTGGGAGAGCATTGAGTTCGATCAGGCCGTCACAGAGATTGTTGAAGGCGGAAAGCTGTTCAGCAACGTTCCCGGTGAAGAGAATCGACACGTCGAAGGCCTCAACGACATCATGGCTCTCAAAGATCCTGATATCGCCAAGTCACTCGCCTCGAACATCGAGGCGCTGACGAGGAACATCAGGAGACTGAGAAGGAGCGGAGCCCCTGAAACAGAAGTCAAGGCGCTCGTGGAGGAGTTCAAGGTCAAGAACAGTGATCACCTCCAGTACCTGATCGACCCTGACCATCCTGACCTCGGTCCAAAGAACAACCAATTGGTGTTCAACTGGGGCCGACTGAAGCATGGCCGCTCAGACCTCATCAAGAGGTTCATCAACGACTCGTTTGGCTCTGTAAACACACACGGTCACACTACGGTATGCCAGGGCAGCCTCTACTTCACAGGGCAGGCGATGATCCAGCAGTTCGGATACGACAAGAAGTTCCAAGCTGCAGACTGGATCGGAACAAAGCACCTGTATTGGCAGGCAGAAACCGGCAACGCCGAGTTCATCCTCTTCATCGGCTCCTCGCCGTTCGAAGGGAACTACGGACCTCCTGGCCGCACGCCTCGTGTTGTCAACAACATCAGCAGCGGCAAGATGAAGATCGCCGTCGCAGACCCACGGTTCTCAAAGACCGCTGCGAAAGCGTGGAAGTGGCTGCCGATCAAACCAGGCTACGAATGCGCGTTCACACACGCGATCATGCGCTGGATGCTCGAAAACGGGCGATACGACAAACAGTATCTCTCGTGCGCCAACAAGGCCGCAGCCGATGCTGTCGGCGAGCCGACATGGTGCAACGCTTCCTGGCTGGTTAAGATGGATTCCGAAGGAAAGCCCGGAGCTCTGCTCCGAGGCCATGAGATCGGACTGGGTGCGCCCACTCGCAAGACAGAAGGCGATGTGGAATACGACTACCCATCATTCGTCTGCCTGCAGAACGGCGTTGCCAAAGCGTTCGATACGAACGACAAGGTCAACACGGTCTATGGGGACGTCCTGGGAACGAAGACGTTCACAGGAGTCAACGGCGAGACCATCGTAGCCAAGACGGCCACCCAAGTCCTGCTCGAGTCAACACAAGAGCACACGATCGAAGAGTGGGCCGACCTCTGCGACCTGAAAGCTACTGACATCATTGAGGTCGCGAAAGAGCTCACGAGTCATGGCAAGAAGGCCGTAGTTGACAGCCACCGAGGCGTCAGCCAGCACACGAACGGGTACTACAACGTCCTGTCCGCGTTCTCGATCAACATGCTCCTGGGCAACTACGACTGGAAGGGCGGCTTCATCAAGAAGCACGGCTGGAATGAAGACGGCTCGAAGTACGACGGACAGCCGTTCCAGTGGAAGAAAACGCACGACGGCAAGCTGAAGAAGATGGGAATCTCCATCATCCGACACTTGACCCAGTACGAGGACACAACGCTCTTTGAGGGCTACCCCTCTAAGCGGCCGTTCTATCCTCTCGCGACGGACATCTATCAGGAGATTCTTCCAAGCATCGACGACGCCTATCCCTATCCAATGAAGGCGCTGATCACTTACATGGGCTCGCCCGTGTATGCACTGCCGGCTGGAGACAAGCTGGTGCCGATCCTAATCGACCCGAAGAAGCTCCCGCCCCACATCGCAAGCGACATCCTCGTGGGTGAAACTTCGATGTTCGCGGATTACATCTTCCCCG
>JALGYA010000025.1 GCA_029824475.1 Fimbriimonadia bacterium
CCAATCAGCAGCGCAATCGTCTGGACAATCAGGCCGACCGAGAGCGATATCCGCGCTCCGTAGGCGATCCGAGCCAGGATGCTGCGGCCTATCTGGTCAGTGCCAAAAAGAAATGAAGCGCGAGGGATCTCAGGGTCCAGATCGCTGGGGGCTGACATCGGCCCAAGGAACTTTGTCCCGATCGTCTTCGAGTATTCCGGGAGCATCATCGGACCGAAGATCGCCAGGATCGCCAACAGCGCCAAAAAACCGACGCTGATCCAAAACAGGATGCCGAGCTTTGTCTTCTTGGGCGCGTGCATCAGACCTGTGCCTCCCGGATGCGCGGATCGATCATCGGCTGAATCAAATCGACAACCGTGTTGACAATGATGAAGATCGTGCCGATCATCATCACGCAGGCCATGATGACCGGCGCGTCGCCCTTCTGAATGGCATTGATCGCCTCAAAGCCCATCCCCGGCATGATGTAGTAGGTTTCGACAATGAACGATCCGGTGAGGAGGAAGCCGAAGCTTGTGCCAATCGCGGTGATCACGGGCAGGATCGCGTTTCTCAGCCCATGCACCATGTAGAGGCGCCACGGCGGCACACCTTTCGCACGAGCAAGCTTGATGAACTCCATCTGGAGCGTCTCGATCATGCTGGCCCGAGTAAGACGCGTCAAAGTTGCCATCGGCCGGGCCGCCATGATAATCACGGGCATGACCAGATAGAACGCCATTGGACCACGCAGAGGGACCTCCCAGCTGGTGGGAAGCTTGTCAAGCTGGTGCGCGAAAATGTAGACCATGATCGGCGCCATGACAAAGTTGGGGATCGTAACGCCAAAAGTGCTGAGCGCAAGGATCCCCGAGTCCGCAGGGCGGTTCTCTTTGATCGCCGCGATCGTGCCAAAAATGATCCCAAAGAACGAAGCAAGGATGATCGCCGGCACAGCAAGACGAAGTGTCATCGGGAGGGCGCTGCCGAGAATCTCAGAAACGGGTTCACGGGTGCCGTAGTAGCTCTCGCCGAAGTCCCCCTGAACTGCGTTGCCAACGTACTCGCCGTACCGGATTGTCCAGTGGCGGTCGAGCCCCATCTCGTGCTTGATCCGCTCGTATCTCTCCTGTGTGAAGTTCTTGTCGCCCATCCTCACCATTGCGGCGTCTCCAGGCGCAACCTCGTCAATCAGGAATGTGACCAGGGACAAAAAGAAAAGACTCACGACGCCATAAAGGGCGCGCATGAGGATGGCTCGAAAGAGATTGGATCGGGGTGAGGAATCAGCCACGCTTGATCGTGACTGACGTTACCTGATCGCCCAGTTGGATGGACTCCACAACGTTCATGCCCTCGACCACTTTCCCAAAGACCGTGTAGCTTCCATCGAGGAATCCCTGGTCCGCGAGGAGAATGTAGAACTGGCTGTCACCAGAATTCTTGTCACCAGGCAGCGTTGATAGACCGACAGCACCCTTGACGTTTTTCAGGCCCGTATTCTCGAAGTTGATCTTCTGACCAGATCCACCCTGCCCAATCTGAGGGTCGTTCATGTTGGTCGTCGTTTTTGTCTTTGGATCACCCAGCGTGATCAGGAACGGCCGCGGCTTGCGAACAGCCTTGTGGACGCGAATCCCGGTGTAGAAATTTCGATTGACCAGACCGATGATCTTCTGGGTCGTTTTTGGCGCCTTGGCCGTGTTGAGCTGGATTACGACATTCCGGGCGCCTCCAAACGAGACGATCATGACGGTCTCGCCTGATTTGGGCTGATAGCTCGACTGAGACGCTGCCAAAGCGGGCAGCATCGCCAGAGCCAAGATTGCGGTGAGTAAAACTCGAATCATCGGTGTGAACCATCCTTTAGACGATCTCAACCGCGAGGAGTCACACGAAAAGGCCTAGTCTTTCATCAAACGGCCGTAGCCGTCGTACTTCAGGCCGCCCATCAGGATGTACAGAGCGTCGATCCATGCCCACAGGAATCCGATCCCGCAGAAGCACGTGATGAACTGCAGCGCACCATGCGCTGCGTACCCAAGATAGAACCGTCCGACACCAGGAAGGAACAGGTTGAGCACACCCGCGGTGACTCTGCTCTTGTCGCTTCTCGGCAGGGAAGCTTCCACGGCGCTCCAATTGGCCTGGGCGGGATAATTCGAAGGTGGCTGCTGCTGCCCATACGGGGGAGCCGCCGGCTGTTGAACAGGCTGGCCATAGGGGGATGCAGCTGGCGGAGCTTGTGGTGTCACAGGAGCGACCGGGCTGGGTTGGGGGGCTGGTCGGCTCTGCTGCGGGACCGGAGGTCTTGGAGATGACGATGGCGCAGGTGGCGGCTCCTTTTTCGGAGCCAAGAGCACTCGAAACTCCGCGATCATTTCGGTGTGGACCCAATCGCCCATGCCGCGCCGCCAGACATAAGTGTCCTTTTCAATCACCTTGTCCTGGACCAGATCTTTCATCTGCTCCTCGGTAAGTGGACCCAGTTCTCCGTACTGGCCAACGTAATACCAATCAGCTTCGGCGCTCATCCTGCGTCATTCGGTCGCTGCTGCCAGCTTCCTTTTAGGCTTGAAGCATTTTAACGGACGACCGGCCATCCGGCTGCAAGGTCCGATGAAAGACCCAGAGGCCCAGGTATCTTCACCCAGCCCATGTCCGTACGAGTCCGCTTTGCCCCAAGCCCCACCGGAAGCCCCCATGTCGGGAACATCCGGACGGCTCTCTTTAACCACCTCTTCGCAAAGCACCACGGTGGAGTCCATATTCTCCGCATCGAAGACACGGATCGGACTCGCCTGGTCCCCGGCTGTGAAGAGGAGATCATCGAGAGTCTCCATTATGTCGGAGTTGAGTGGCAAGAAGGGCTGGGAAAAGGCGGCCCGCACGGTCCCTATCGACAAAGTGAGAGAAAAGAGGCAGGAATCTATCAGCCGATTATCGACCAGCTCGTCGAGTCGGGCGCCGGCTACTACGCGTTTGACACATCCGAAGAATTGACCGAGATGCGCGAGTTCCAGCGCATCAACAAGAAGCCGACAGGTTACTTCGGCGGCTCCTGGCGTGACGCTGACGCAGCCTCAGTTGAGAAGGCCCGCGCAGACGGCCTCCCCGGCGTTCTTCGGCTCAGGATTCCGAAGAACGAGACGATCGTGATTCAGGACGGCATCCGCGGACGTGTCGAAATCGACTCGAACACCATCGACGACCCGGTCCTCATCAAGAACGACGGCATGCCGACCTACCACTTCGCGGCAATGGTCGACGACCACCTGATGGAGATCACCCACGTCTTCCGCGGCGAAGAGTGGATCAGCAGCGCACCTAAGCACGTCACACTGTTCAACGCTCTGGGCTGGGCCGCTCCAGAATTCGTCCACGTCCCCGCCATCAAAGGCAAGGACGGCAAGAAGCTGAGCAAACGGCACGGCGACACAGCCTGCCTCGATTTCCGCCGCGCTGGCTACCTTCAGGAGTCGATCTCAAACTTTATCGCGCTCATCGGTTGGGCGCCGGGAGGCGACCGAGAGATCATGACCATGGACGAGATGGCCGAGGCTTTCTCCATGCGCGGCATCCAGCCCTCCGCCGGTGTCTTCGATGTCGACAAGCTGAACTGGATGAACGGCAGCTACATTCGGGCGATGGAGCCGAAGGCGCTGTTCCAGATGGTCAGGGACTACTCCGGCTGCGATGAGAACCAGGATTATTGGGCTGAAAAGGACGCTCCCACGGCGGAGGCAATGAAAGCATTCACGGCCGCAGCTGCCTCTGACCCTGTACTGGCCGAAAAGGCTATCGAACTGGAGCAGGAGCGAGTCGGCACACTTCCTGAATTCGGCGCAGCCTGTGCCCTCTTCTTCGAAGACGAGCCGGAGTACGACGAGAAGATGCTCAACAAGTGGAAGGGCAAGGAGCACATCCCCGGCATGCTCGGCGACTTCATCGCTTCAGTTGAAGCGATGGAAACAGTCAACGAGGAGTCGCTGGAGCAGATGATCCGTGACTGGGCTGCTGCCAACGACTACGAGAAGATCGGACCGATCGTCCACCCCACCCGCCTCGCCATGACCGGCCGCAAAGTCGGCCCGGGCCTTTGGCAGCTGATGGCGGCCCTCGGCAAAGAGACCATCATCAAGCGCCTCACCCGAGGCCAGGAGATGCTCACTTGAGCCTCTGCCCCACATTCAAAGCGAACGACGCGGGCCTCAAAAAGTGGTTTGACCGCAGCCCTAAGGCTGACCTTGAACTCACCGCCACAGTCGCAGCAATCGTCGCAGACGTCGCTGCGAGGGGTGCTGATGCTGTGCTCGAATCCGTGCGCAAGTTCGATGCTCCAGGAGCGAGCAGCCTCTTCGTCTCCAACTATGATCTGGAGGCCGCCAAAGTCAGCGATGAAGAGCTTGAGGCGATCAAGACGACCATAGAGCGCGTCACAGAGTTTCACGAGACACAGCTCGAAGTTCTGACATCTGACTGGGAGGACCTCTCATTCGGCTGGGGCTGGCAGACGAGCGCTGTGGAGCGCCCGGCGACCGATGCCGACAAGCCAGAGCCGCAGCAGGTCTCCATTGGAAAGTTTAAGTTCGACGTTCCAGATCAGCAGCCGATGCCGGACACGATTGAATCCGGAATGCTCGGGCAGCGAATGCTGCCGATCGACCGCGTCGGAATCTACGTGCCCGGGGGCAAAGCCTCCTATCCCAGCAGCGTGATCATGAACGTGATCCCCGCCAAGGCCGCGCAAGTGGGTGAAGTAGTCATCGCCACTCCCCCGCGCAAAGACGGAAGCATCGACCCCGCTGTCCTCGTCGCTGCGCGTGAGTGTGGTGTCTCGAAGATTCTGAAGGCGGGCGGAGCATCTGCAATCGCCGCGATGGCGCTCGGTGTCAAAGGCCTGACCAAGGTCGACAAGATCGCTGGTCCAGGCAACAAGTTTGTCAACGAAGCCAAGCGTCAGCTTTGGGGAAGAGTCGGCCTCGACGGCTGCGCTGGACCGAGCGAAGTCTGCGTCCTGGCGATGCCAGAAGCAGACCCCGTCTGGGCGGCAGCTGACCTCCTCACCCAAATTGAGCACAGCGAAGACAACTGCGCCGTGCTCATTGCTCTTTCTGACGAGCACCTGAAGAAGATTTTCGACTCAGCGAAGGTTCAAATCGACAACGCCGAGCGACGAGACATCCTCCTCAAGGCGCTGCAGAACGAGTCCTGCGCAGTGGTTGTAGACACGGTCGAAGAAGCCGCTCAAGTGATCAATCAGTTCGCGCCAGAGCACTTGGCGGTCCTGGCAGACAATCCGGGCGAGATCGTGCCGCTGATCCGAAATGCTGGCTGCATCGCCATGGGTCACCACACTCCTCAGAGCGCTGGTGACTTTGTTTCCGGCCCGTCGCACACACTCCCAACGTCAGGAGCAGCGAGGTTTGACAGCCCTGTCAACGTGCTCGATTTCGTCAAGCTGCAGAGCTTGAGCATGCTGGAGCCGGCTGACCTCGAGTTCCTTAAGCCGACGATCGAGAGATTCGCCAAGATGGAGGGCCTCCCGGCACATGGTCGCGGAGCCTCCGTCCGAAACTCGTAGCGGCAGGCTACAATAGCAGCAATGTCAAGAGCAGGATTCGTTGGCCTCGGCGTGATGGGTGGGCCGATGGCTGGACATCTCGCAGCTGCGGGATATGAGACGGTCGTCTGGAATAGAACTCCTGGAAAAGCACAGCTCGCTCTCGACAGTGGGGCCACCGAGGCTCAGAGCATCCAGGATTTGGCCGCTGAATGCAGCGTGATCTTCCTCTGTGTTTCCAAGACGGAGGACGTCAAATCCTGCCTTGAAGAGATCAAGAAATCGGCAGCTCCCGGCACGCTGATCGTCGACCACTCGACAATCTCCCCCGTCGGCGCGAAGGAGATCCATACTGACCTCAATGCCAGCGGATTCCGCTTTATTGATGCCCCCATCACAGGCGGCTCCATGGGAGCTCAAAAAGGGGCTCTCACCATCTTCTGCGGTGGAACGCAGGCAGATTTCGACGAAGCACTTCCCTATCTGCAGAGCTACGCCAAGACCGCAGCCAGAGTCGGTGAAGCGGGGGCTGGCGAAATGATGAAGATGGCGAATCAGATCGCCGTTGCAGGCACCCTCACAGGTGTCTGCGAAGCTCTCTCACTGGCGGAAAAAGCCGGGCTCGACCTGGATCAGACCCGCAAGCTGCTCGGTTCAGGGGCAGCTGGCTCCTGGTCGATGGACAACTACGCGCCGAAGATTCTTGACCGCGACTGGACGCCTGGATTCTCCATCAAGAACCAGCGAAAAGACTTTGGATACTGCCGTGAAGCGGCCCAGCTCCTGGAAATGGACATCCCTCTCACGGAGCTGACTGACAAATTGCTGAAGATTCTCGACGAGGAGGGGCACAGCGAATGGACGACGGCGGCGATGTACGAAGTCTACGAACGGAATCTGACGGAGTAGCCGCCCACCTGGATGGGATCACCAAAGTCTTTGGCAAGCTCACAGCCTTAGACCAGGTGAGCTTCACAGCAAACAGGGGCCGAATCCAGGCCCTCGTCGGAGAGAACGGCGCCGGCAAAACCACGCTGATGCGGGTGCTTTACGGCGCTCTTAAACCTGAGCAGGGTGCAATTAGCCTCCACGGAAATGAAGTCCAGCTTGACTCGGCGGCAGATGGGATCAGCCATCACATCGGCATGGTCAGTCAGCACTACGCGATCATCCCCGAGCTCACGTGCCTTCAAAACCTAATGCTCGGTGCGGAGCCAGAGGCCTGGATCAAGCAGGCAGAGTGCATCAGCCGGGCTGACGAGCTCGCCACAAAAATGGGCTTCAGCTTCGACTGGACGGCAAAGGCTGAAACGCTCAGCCCCTCCGGCGCACAAAAGCTGGAAATCCTCAAGCTGCTCTGGCGCGACGCAGAGATCATGATCCTCGACGAGCCGACAGCGATGCTCTCCCCGGCGGATTCGGATGCACTGTTCGGCAGCCTCAGGCAGCTGGCCGATCAAGGTGCAGCGATCATCGTCGTCACTCACCGGCTGCCAGAAGTTCTCGACTACTGCGATCACGTCACGGTCCTGCGCGGCGGCAAGCTCATGGCCGACAAGCCGGTCTCCGAGACCAATGCGGAAGAGCTGGCAGAGCTGATCATCGGGCACGGCGTCGACGCTCCTGTTTTGGATGAATTCGAACCAGGCGAAATCCTGCTCAAAGTGGCCAGCCTCACGGTGAAAGGCGAACGAGGAGACGAAGCTGTGCAGGGCGCAGACCTCACTTTGAGGTCTGGAGAAGTGGTTGGACTTGCTGGCGTAGACGGCAGTGGCCAAAGAGAGCTTTTCCAGGCGATTCTTGGCCTGCTGAACCCAGTTTCAGGGTCAATCCTCCTGTGCGGAGCTGACGCGGAGCGCGTCAGCCCTTCCAAGCGGATTGAACAGGGCCTCAGGCTCATTGCGGAAGATCGTCACGCCGAAGGCGTGGTCGACGACTGGAGCCTCGAAGCGAACGCCTCGTTGGGTCTGCAGCGGCTGGAGCCGCTCCGCTCAGGGCCGTGGATTGACAGAAAAGAGCGCGCCGATTTCGCCCAGCAGTCCACAGACCTGTTCGCAGCCAAGCACCAGGGCATCGACAAGCCGATGTCTAGCCTTTCGGGCGGCAACCAACAGAGATTTGTCGCCGCTAGAGCTCTGCTCCTGCGGCCGAAAGTCATCCTGGCCTTCCAGCCAACCCGCGGCCTCGATATCGACGGTGCCGCCCAAGTCTTCAGCCAACTCCGCAAAACCTGCCGTGATGAGAATGCAGCGGCCCTCGTCGTCAGCTTTGACTTGGATGAGCTGATCGAACATACAGACCGAATTGTCGCGATGAGCGGCGGAAGAATTCAGTCGCCGCCCCCCGGCGAAGAAAAGAGCCGCAAGATCATCGGCGAGCTCATGGTGGAGGCCGGCTAATGCATCTCCCGTGGAAGCATATCTGGCTCACGCTGGCTGCCTTTGCACTGATCTGGCTCGCGCTTGTGGCAGTCGGAGCCTATCCGCCCGAAGCGTTCAGAGAGATGATTATCCGCAGCGTTGGCAAGCCTGCCGCGTGGCGGGAGACGCTGTTCCAGATGACGCCGCTGCTTGCCACAGGCCTCGCGGTCTTTGTGGCCCTTAGAGCAGGTCTATTCAACATCGGCGCAGAAGGCCAGCTGATGGTCGGCTCCCTGGCGTCAGTTGCAGTGGCTCTCGCAATCCCAAGCGCATTCGGAATGATCCTGGCAATCGTTGCGGGAATCGTTGCAGGCGCACTCTGGGCCCTGCCTGCTGGGCTGATCAAGGCCTACAGAGGGGGGCACGAGGTGATCTCAACAATCATGCTCAACAGCATCGGCATGGCCCTCGCTGGCTGGCTGCTGGCCGGGCCGATGCGCAATAAGCTGCAGGAGAGCACAACAACAGCGGCCATCGACGAGGCGGCATACATCCCTCACGTCGTGGATCAGATGCCCTTCAGGATGAACCTGTCGCTGATCATCGTCACGCTGATCACCGTCGGTTTCGCCTACTGGCTGAAAAGGAGCGTCAAGGGCTACGAACTCTCACTGGTCGGAAAGAACCCAATCGCCGCGAAGTTCTCCGGAGCAGCCCTTAAGAAGGTCACCGTCTGGTCGATGACCGCGAGCGGTGCTCTGGCTGGCCTCGGCGGCGCACTGATGGTGCTCGGCGATGAGCACCGGGTCTACATGGGCTTCTCAGGCGGCTACGGATTTGACGGCCTAGGGGTGGCGATGCTCGCGGGCGGCTCGCCCATCGCTGTCGTTCCGAGTGCCTTCCTCTTCGCGGTCATCAGTCAGGGATCCGACTCTCTTGCTCAGATTCAGATTCCGAAGGGCCTCAACGGCGTGCTCCTCGGCTTGATTATCATCGTCTTCGCCGCCTATCGGGCCAAGAAGGAGACGCATCATGACTAACGACATGATGCAGGTGCTAATGAGCACTGTTGTGCTGTCGGGTCCGTTGATTCTCGCTGCGCTCGGCGGCCTCTTCAGCGAGCGCTCAGGTGTCATCAACATCGCCCTTGAGGGCAAGATGCTCGGTGCCGCCTGCACAGCTGTCTTTATAGGCGCACAGACAGGCAGTCCGCTTCTCAGCCTGATCGGTGCACTAGGCGCTGCCGTGATCATCGGCCTCATCCATGCCGTGTTGACGCAGGTCTACAACGTCGACCACATAATCAGCGGAATGGGCCTCAACGCGTCGATCCTCGGCGCGACAACTCTGTTTGCAAAAACCCTTCCGCAGCTTCAGACCGATGAAGCTGCTGCGATCTTCCCGTCTTCATTCTTCTGGACCATGGCGTTCGTCCTGGCCGGAGCAGCTGCACTCTATATTGCGCGGACGCGGGGCGGGCTTCATCTGCTGGCCGTCGGCAATGATCCCGACAAGTCTCGTCAGATGGGATTGAACCCGGTGAAGATCAGATTCAAGTCTCTGGCCGTCGCTGGCCTGCTCTGCGGGCTCTCCGGCGCACTTATCGCATCGACGTCAGGAAACTTTGTCCCGAACATGACGGACGGAAGGGGATACATCGCTCTGGCCGCACTAATTCTGGGCGGGTGGAGGGCGATTCCGGCCCTGCTTGCCTGCCTGCTGTTCGGATTCTTCCACGCGCTCGAGTTGATGCTGCAGGGTCAGCCGATTCTCGGTGTTGATCTCCCTCCTGAGCTGTGGCAGTCACTGCCATATGCGGCGGCCCTCATTGCGCTGGCCCTCTTCGCGGGACATAATAAGGCGCCAGCCGGTCTCGGCAGGCCATAGACAGATGCTCCCTGCGATCCTCGCCTCCTCAGTTCTCTTCAGCCCGGCGGACCACATCCTCGATCTGGCGATCGCATCGCATCTCGCCCTGCCCGACTACCGGATGAACATCAGCTATTCCAACGAGAGGGACAAGGTCACCATCAATAGTCGGCAGGACAAGGCTGTCAATCTCTCCATCTACTTGAAGACCAACACGCCCCGGGAAGAGGAGGTCTTCGCAACCGCAAACCAGGTCTTCCTCTATCGCCCTGAGCTCAAGCAGCACACGGTGAGAGTCGGGATTACGAATCGCCTCATACAAGAGCTTTCTGCGGTTGACCTGAAGCTGCCACAGCCTATCAGCCGGCTATACAGCAGCAAATCGACAGCCGAGTGGCTCAAGCAGCTAAAGAACCTTGGCGGCTGGGAGTTGGAGCGAAGCAGATGGTCTTGGCGACTGACGCGCGAAGGCCTGGATGGCCTCGATCTAATCTCTTTCAGCCGAGAGGCAACGCTGCTGAACGAGGTGAAAGGGCCTTACGTTGAAATCGGTCGGGCCCTGCTGTCTATAAAGCCGGCTGAGGGCGACATTCCGAGCGCACCACCTGAAGACAGCGTGCTTGTGAATGCATTCAACGAGCAAGTGCTCCCGCCTGAGTACGCCGACGATCTGACCGCCCAAGCGGGTGCAAAGATGCTCGCCTCGCTCGACAACCTCACGGCAATCGCGTACACCCTTCAGAACGAAAGCGAATCCACCCGTGTCCTCATCAACGGACGCCGCATTCGTCAGACAGACGACATCGCAGACTGGGTCTATGACGGCTCAAACATCGTTCTCGTCAGCTTCGCCGACAAGGCCGTCTACTCTGGATCTGTCCGCCCGAGCAGGCTGCTCGACGTGGTTGCAGAGTCAGGCACGAGAGTCGAAACCTTCCTTAAGCGACTGATGTTCCGCGTCAACCCGCTGCGGCAGATTGTGACCGGCGCTGCAATGAGCTTGACCGGGACGATCAAGACCGGTGGATCGGACGCAGTCATCCTCAGCGCCAAGACGGAGACGAGGACCTTCTCAATCATGTCGCGATCCACTGACGGGCGAGTCTTGAGCATCATGACCGCGATCCCGCAAGACTCGGGATCGCCGATGGTCGTCTCGCAGCTGAAGTTCGCTTACGAACCAGATGCGGAGGCGAAGAAGGAAGACGCCTTCACAATCGTCCCGCCCGAAGGCTTTGCTGCTCGTCCGCTCAGCGACCTGATGCAGTGACGCTTGGCGGATCGGAGAACTGCTTGACCAGAGCCAGCCAGCGCTCAGCCTTAGCAACGGCTAAATCCTGCTCACCGAAGAGCGGGATCTGGGCGTACATGTCGGGCTTGAGGCCATTCCCTTCCAGTCGCGCACCTGAAATCGTCACGTAGTCGGTCACCGGGAACTGGACCCAGTAATCATGGCCGCCTGGCAGGGGGATCATCATCGAGGCGAGCACAGCTCCAGCCGACTCTGATCCGATCAGCGCTGCGCCTCGGTAGTGCTGAAGCGCCGCTGCAGCCATTTCAGAGGCGCTGCCTGTCGCGCCGCTCATCAGCACAGCGATCTGGCCCTTGTAGACCTCGCCATCTCTCGCGCGGGCTCTCACCTTTGCTCTGGCGTGGTCGGCGACAGCAACGAGATCAATCTCTTCTGAGCCTGTGTCACGCAGATACCGGTTCACGGTCGCACGGCCAACAAATGTGCCCAACGGCTCTTCGCTCCGATCGAGGAACCAGCCCATCAAGTGCTGAAGGCTGGTGACTCGACCACCGCCGTTTGACCGGAGGTCGAGCACGATCATCTCGGCATCCATCGCTTCTGTCATCAGGTCATCAATGTGGCTGGGGTTGTAGCCGATGTCGAAGGTCGGAACCTCGATCACAGCAACCTTCTCTCGCCAAGTAAGGGTCTCGGGCAGAACTGTGTTGTAGTCGTCCCGGGTGATCGTCAACTCGATTCTCTCTTCACCACGAACGACCGTTATCGTGCTCGTCTCACCTTTGTTCCCCCTCAAATGCGAGACGCTGCGGACTTCGTGGCCATCGGATTCGACAACGAGATCGCCCTGCTGAATGTCTGCCTTGGATGCTGGGCTTTCGGGGAAAACCTTGACGACGCGGAGCCCACCATCTTCGATCTGGACCCGGATTCCGAACCCAGCTCTTGTGCCCGAAGTGCGTTGTCGCCCGAACTCTGGTGGATAGAGTGCAACATGGCTGAAGCCAAACTCCTCCAGCGCACCGTTGATTGCCAAGCTGAATTCGTCGTGAGTCTTTGCTTCGCTCAACGCCGCGCTCTGCTTGGCGACCATCTCCGGCCAGACGCTGAAGTTCACGCCAGGCACGAATGCTGTCTGAGTGAGAATCTGCTCGAACGCCTTGAGGATCTCTGTTCGAACCTCTTCAGTCGGGCCCTCGTCAGCAGGTGGATCGGCCTGGGCAAATGCCGAGGCAGAGAAAACCAGCACAGAGACTGCGAAAAGGGCGCGAAACGATGTTGAGAGGAACTTCATTGCTGCTCCAGGGGAGAGGATACAGCTTAGAACTGCGCCCGGTCAACAAAAGGTTTCCCAATCATGCAGCGCTGGGCATGATTCTCATCGCGATCTCAAAGTAGATGATCAGTCCGGTCGCATCGACGAAGGTCGTGATAAACGGCGCGCTCATCACAGCAGGGTCCGCTCCCAGACGCTTCGCGACCATGGGCAGCAGGCTTCCGACGCTCGATGCCCAGAAGACGATGAGCGGGAGGGCACATCCCACGACAAGGCTCAGGTTTCTCCCACTATCCCAGCCGATGGGGAGTGGAAGATAGGCCCGGAAATAGCCCAGAAACGCAAGGCAAGCGCCGATCATCAGCGCTGTTCCCAACTCGCGGCCGATCACTCGCTTCCAATCCGAGAGATCGACTTCCTCCAGAGCAAGGGCGCGAGTAATCGTCGTTGTCACCTGCGCGCCGACGTTTCCGCCAGCGCCGATGAGCAGTGGCACAAAGAACATTAAGGGCGGCACTGATAAGCTGCTCTGCCCGTAATGCCGCATCACCCAACCTGTGAGATTTTCTGCCAAGAAGAGGACGAGCAGCCACGGGATACGGCGCTTGAACAGGCTGAACATACTGAGCGACAGATAGCTTTCCGCATCGCCAGAGACCGCGCTCAGAGCCAGCACCTGCTCGGTCTCACCTTCGCGGATGACTTCTTGGGCATCGTCGCCAGCAAACACGCCGATCATGTGGCCAGCGTCGTCGACGACCGGAAGAGCGTAATAGCCGTAGCGAGCCATCGTTCTCGCCGCGTCAAGGTCCTCGTCTGACGCACTAACGACCTCGGGGTCTGCGCGCATGACCTGCTCTGCTTGATCTTCAGGATTTGCTCGGAGAGCCTTGCGAAGGCTGAAGACTCCAATCAACGTCTTGGTTTCGTCCAGCACGTAGACATCGTTGACGGTCTCGTACTTATCCTCGCTTGCTTGGCGGAGGTCGAGCAGAAGCTCCTCCATCGTGCTGTCCGGGCTGACGGAGAAGAAGTGCTCTGTCATCAGCCGGCCGACAGTGCCTTCTGGGTGAGCAAGCAGCCGCTTGATCTCAGCTGAATCCTCAGGCGGAATGAGCTGAAGCAGCCGATCGTATCGCTCCTCGTCAAACTTCTCGCGAAGATCGACCGCGTCGTCCATGGGGAGAAGATCGAGGCAGGCCGCGAGGTGATCGTCGGGGATCTCCTCAATAACTTTCGCCGCAGTCTCCGTCGCCATATCGAAGAGAACGGTGCCGGCCGTCAGCGGATCGAGTTGGGAGAGGATGGCTGCAGCCTCTTCAGGCTCAAAGCGCTCGATGGCGCCCGCGAGGTCCTCAGAGTGCATCCGCGCAGCTTCACGGCGCAGGGATTCCCTTCCGCTGCGCGATAGCCGCCTTAGATTCTCTGTGAGCGAGGAGATAAGCCTCATGAAGCCCCGACCCTCGGAGAATACCGATCCGAGAGCACCGGTATCATCTTGCAGCGAAGATGCTCGACGAATTCAAGGCTCATTTGAACAAGACTGGCCTGGTCCCTCGCGGGGTCAGAGTCTTAGTTGGCTTGAGCGGAGGAGCGGATTCGGTCTGCCTGGTGCACCTGATGCACGCCACGGGTTTTGAAGTCGCGGCAGGCCATCTTCACCACGGAATGCGGCCTGAGGCAGACGCGGAGCGTGACAAATGCGCTGAGTTTGCAGATTCGCTCGGCATTGGGTTCATGGCTGGAAACGCCGACGTTCCCGCAATGTCCAAAGACCTCAAGATCGGCCTTGAAGAAGCCGGGCGGCTTGCTCGGTATCAGTTCTTCAAGTCTGCGGCTCATCAGGCGGAGTGCCAGCTCGTTGCTACCGCCCACACGCTTGATGATCACATCGAGACCGTGCTGCTCAACTTGACTCGTGGGGCTGGGCTCAACGGACTGGCCGGCATTCCAGAGAGGCGCGAGAACATTATCCGGCCGATTCTTCCCTTTACTAGAGAACAGACACGCAGCTACTGCCAGGAGCATGGCCTCTGGTTCCACGACGACCCGGCAAACTTGGACGTCAGCTTTAGCCGCACCAGAATACGGCTCAACGTTGTGCCTGAGCTTGAGAAGATCAACTCTGCTGTCAGGTCAACGATGGCCAGGTCAGCCCGAATCGCTGCAGAAGACGACGAGATTCTCAACGGCCTTGCAGCGAGGATTCTTGAGCAGGCAGAGGTGCCGATGAACGGCGATCTAGCCTTCGTCGCCAACGACTGCGAGGTGATCCTCACGACCCAGATTCTCGCGGTTCAGCCGCCAGCTCTCGTGCGAAGAGGCATCCGACTTGCGGCGAGCGTTGTGGGAGGAGGCCTCTCCGCCCACCAGGTGGAAGAGGCTGCGCAGGGGATCGTAAATGGCGGTTCTGGCTCAGTGACCAGTGAAGGCAGCGAGGTTCATGTCCAGTGGAATCCGAAGACCACAAGCGTGGTCAACGCCCACCCAACAAGGACTTTTCGGTTCCCGCTCACGCTTCCCGGAGAGACCGTCAGCGATGAATTCGGCTGGCAATTCACAGCGGCTCCCGATACAGGCGAAGGCATTCCTCACCAAGAAGACAGCCTGAGCGTGGTCATCGACCAGGCAGCAGCGGCCGGCGGATTTCATTTCCGAACAGCCGAGCCAGGCGATCGCATCCAGCCACTCGGCATGTCCGGAGCAAAGAAGATTTTCGACATCATGGGCGAAATGAAGCTCACACAGGCCGCAAAAGCGCGCCTTCCCATCGTCTGCGACATGGCAGGTCCTATCTGGATTCCCGGTGGTCCCATTGCAGATCGGGTGAAAATCACCAATAATACAGGCAGGCGACTAGGCATCAAGTTTGGTCCCCTTTGACCCGGGCCCGGTCATAATATCCGGAACGGAGCTGCGCGACGTGGCGTAGGCTTATTCAGCGTCATCGCAAAACCAGGATTTCTAATTTGAACAGAGGCACTCGCGTACTCATATCGGTCTTCTTGCTGGTCGTCACCAGCCTCATCGTCGTCAATGCGATCGGTGGCGGCTCTGGGGGACTGGCAGCTCTTGGCGGCAATGCCCCCCAGGAACTCAGTCTCTCCAAGTACAAAGCTCAAGTTCGAGACGAACAGGTCACGACGGCTGAGTGGCAGGGCGAGAAGATTACTGGGAAACTCACATCGGGCAAAGAGTACAAGGTCAAGGCCCCTGCCAATGACACTGCTGCCGGTGACACTCTCGAGCAGCTTCTCGACAGTCACGGCGTAGAGTACGACCTGCTCGACCCACCAGCCAGCCAGCAGGTTCTTGGCTTCCTGACGTTCCTGCTTCCGTTCGGGATACTGATCGCGCTCTTCTACTTCTTCTTCATCAAGCCTGCGCAGGCTGGTGGAAACCAGGCCGCGAACTTCGGTCGAAGCAAGGCGAAGCGCGCCGGTGAAAACACTCCCAAGGTGACGTTTGATGATGTTGCAGGCATCGAAGAGGCCAAGCAGGAGCTTTCAGAAGTTGTTGACTACCTCAAGAACACCAAGCGCTATGTTCAGCTTGGTGCGAAGATTCCGAAGGGCATCCTGTTGACAGGCCCTCCCGGAGTTGGCAAAACCCACCTGGCTCGAGCAATCGCCGGTGAGGCAGCCGTGCCGTTCTTCCACATCAGTGGTTCAGATTTTGTTGAGATGTTCGTCGGTGTGGGTGCTGCCCGCGTCCGCGACCTCTTTGAAACAGCCAAGGCTCACAAGCCCTGCCTCATCTTCGTCGATGAAATCGACGCTGTGGGACGCCAGAGAGGCGCAGGCCTCGGCGGCGGCCACGATGAGCGAGAGCAGACACTCAACCAGCTCCTCGTCGAGATGGATGGATTTGACTCCAACACCGGCGTCATCATGATCGCCGCGACGAACCGGCCTGACGTCCTCGACCCGGCTCTGCTGAGACCTGGCCGATTCGACCGCCAGATTGTTGTCGACCCGCCGGACGTTGTCGGCCGCGAAGCGATTCTTGGCATCCACGCCAAGGGCAAGCCGCTGGCAGAAGACGTTGAGCTTCAAGTGATCGCCAAGCGAACACCAGGATTCACCGGTGCGGACCTCGCGAACAGTCTGAACGAGTCAGCACTGCTCGCAGCTCGGCACGGCAAGACCAAGATTTTCCACGAGGACATCGAGGAGGCTCTCGACCGGGTCATGGCTGGCCCTCAGCGAAAGAGCCGAGTCATGGACGAGAAGGAGCGCGAGGTCATCGCTTTCCATGAGGCCGGCCACGCTGTGATCGGCGAAATCCTCGAGCACTCCGACCCAGTTCACAAGGTGACCATTCTGCCTCGCGGAGCTTCGCTCGGTTCGACCTGGTCACTGCCTGAAAAGGACACGTACCTCGTTTCAGAGCACGAGCTCCACGACATGATCTGTTCCCTCTTGGGCGGTCGTGTTGCTGAAGAGTCAGTATTCGACGAGGTCTGGACCGGCGCAAGCAACGATCTGGAGCGAGTCTCCCGCATCGCCCGCGCGATGGTCACTGAGTACGGCATGAGCGACAAGCTCGGCACGCTTGCTATTGGCAAGACCCATCGCAACCCGTTCCTCGGCCGCGACTATGCTGAGGATCGGAACTACAGTGAAGACGTCGCCAGGCTCATCGACGAAGAAGTCCGACAGATCGTCGAGACCAACCGCGAACGAGCGGAGCAGATTCTCACCGAGCACCGATCCAAATTGGATGCGGTTGCTGCAGCGCTGCTCGAGCGAGAGACGATCGACCGTGAAGAGTTCCTCGTACTGATGGATGGCCGCGAACTCCCCGAGTTCGTCCCAGCAGCGCCCAAGCCTGAGCCTGAATCCTCGGAGCCTGAGCAGGATCCCGCTTCAACGCCTCCCCAGACAAACCTTGAGCCAGACCCGGCCTAGCTGCTGAGCCATGGCCGATTCGCAATCCGTCAGGTAAGGTAATTCAAGCCAAAAATGAGTGCGCAGGCGATCTACGATCAGGGGTTCAAGGACCGTTGTGACGGCAAGTATGACGAGGCGAAGGCTGCCTTCAAGCAAGTGCTGGCCATCGAGCCAAGTCACTCAGATGCAAAGTGGCAGCTCGGCTTAGTCCAGGGATTTGAGGGAGATTTTGAAGGCTCACTGGAAACCCTTGCGGGTGTTGTCGTCAGTCAGCCAAGCCACGTGAACGCCCGGTGCGACCTGGCGATGACCATGATGATGCTCGGAATGACACAAGAGGCCTGCGCCCAGTTCAAAGAAGTTCTGCGGCTCGATCCGACCAACGAAAAGGCCAACCAGCAGATCGTCTACTGCTGAAGCCATGTCGCTCCTCCGCAAACACTGGCCATTTGTTGTTCTGGCCCTCCTTCCGCTCGTGCCACTCTGGCGCGCGGTCTTTCTCGGCGAGGCGATAGGGCCGTTCGATCAGATCCTTCAGATGGCCCCTTGGAACTTGGACCCCGTGCCAGGCAGATCATGGGATGTGCTTCAGGCCGACGGCGTCCTCCAATTCTGGGTCTGGCGCGGGCTCGTCCTAGAAGGCTGGTCCAACTTCGATTTTCCATTCTGGAACCCGTATCAACTGATGGGCACGCCGCTGCTGGCGAATTCGCAGTCTGGCGCATTCTATCCGCTTCACATCCTGTTTGGCATCCTGCACATCCCGCTCAAGGCTGCTGTCACGCTGCTCGCGTGGATCCACCTTGGGTTGGCGGGCATCGGCTCGTACAAGCTAACGCGTCACCTAGGTGGCGTCAAGGAAGGAGCCGTGTTTGCTGGGGCCGTTGTTGCTCTGTCGCCACTGCTGGTGTCATGGGCGCCGCTCGCTTCGGTCATCACGACGCTGGCATGGCTTCCGTGGCTGCTCCTGTGGACTCTCCGCACCGCTGAGTCGACATCCTGGCGCAGCGCCATCAAGCCTGCCGCGTGGATGGGTGCCTGTGGAGGCCTCATGATCCTCGCGGGACACCTGCAGTTCGCTGCCTACGCGTTTATGGCTGCGGTTCTGGCTGGAGCGCTTGCCCTCGTCGTTCGCCGTAAACCAGAGGTGTCAGTCTTGGCTTCGGCCCCTAGTCTCGTGCTGGGGCTGGTCTTAGCGGGCTGCTTGAGCGCTCCTCAGCTTCTGCCCGTCCTCAGCTTCAGCAAGAACAGCCACAGGGGCGGTGCAGCCTCTGAAGAAGGCTATCAGGCTTATCTAGGCGGTGCGCTCAAGCCGTTCGAGGCCTTGGGCACTGCCTTCCCCGCTGTGTCTGGTCTGCCAGGCCAGAGCTTTGTCACTGAGGAAGGGGCTTCGCCAGCCTTCTGGCCAGCTTATGTGAAGCGCGGCGCTAACTTTGCAGAATCAGCATTGGCGATCGGTCCACTTGCGCTAGTGCTGCTCTTCTTTGGCTGGCGACGGCGCAAAGAAGCCGGGCATTGGGTAATAGCTTCTGGCGCATTGCTGGGGCTGGCGATAGCCTTCGGCACTCCGCTCAACAGACTCCTCTATTTCGGGCTGCCTGGCTGGTCATCCACTGGGAGTCCTGGCCGGGCAATCTGCCTGTTCGTCTTTTGTGCTGCCGTCCTTGCCGGTCTGATGTGGCCGAAGGCTGAAGAGAGCGCGCCCAAACTTTGGCCGGGCATATGCGGCGCTGCGGCGCTGCTGATGCTCAGCATAGTGATCCCGATCACGCAGGCGACGAGCTTCGGCTCTTGGATCCCAGAATTCGATCCGTCTGGGATCATCACCAGCACAGCGCTTGAAGCCGCGCCACTGGCTAGTCTGGCAGCTGCCGCTGCCTGCGGTGCACTCTGGCTGATCCACAAGGGCCGAAGCCGCGACGCACTGATCGCCGCCATCGCCTGTCAAATACTCATCTTCGGCCCGTCTACACTCTTGACGTCGAAAACCGTCTTCCAGAAGACTGAATCCGATCCGCAGGTGCGGATTGCGGCGGTCAACGCAGACTGGCATCTACTGACGCCCGCCGATGCCATCTATCCCCCCAACACAGCCGCGGCCACAGGGCTCCGCGATGTCGCGGGATACGACTCGCTTCTGCATAAAGAGACGGTGGAGCACCTCAAGGCGATCAACGGGCGAGATCCGGCCCCGGAGGCGAACGGCAACATCATGCACATCAAGCCGGGCTTTGACGCCCAGCTGCTGGCTGATTCAGGCGTGTCCAAAGTGCTGTCACAGCGTCCCATTCAAGGCCTGATCGCAAATAAGTCGACCCCCTACTATG
>JALGYA010000026.1 GCA_029824475.1 Fimbriimonadia bacterium
AAATGGTGGCTGCCCCAACAGGACTCGAACCTGTGACCCGCTGATTAACAGTCAGCTGCTCTACCAACTGAGCTATGGGGCAGTGCGAGGCGGGATTGTACCCAAGCCCTTCTGAGCACCAGGACCCTGCGCACACACTCTGGGCCATCCGGAAATCAACCCCCACCGGAGAACGATCAACGTGGATCGCATCAAGGACCCAGACTTCCTCCACGGCACAGAAGCCGCGTCGCTCGCATCGAGCAGATGGGAGGGCAAAGGCCTCTGAGATGAGGTGGATCAGGCCGCCTTCGCAGCTATGCGTCGGGAGCTAAACGCTCTCGACATGAAGACCAGAATCGTCATCGGCGAGGGCGAGCGCGACGAAGCCCCTATGCTCTACATCGGTGAAGAGCTTTGCGAAGGAGACGGCCCCGTCATTCAGATTGCAGTCGACCTGCTTGAGGGCACCAATCTGTGTGCGAACGGCACGCCCGCCGCCACCGAAGGCCAGGGCAAACTCAAGCACGCCCGCAACCGCTGCATGGACAAACTGGTCGTAGGTGCGGAATGCAACGGCTTCATCCACATCACCCTTCCCGCAAGGGCAAACATCAAGCCCATGTCACAGGCGCTAGGCAAGGACATCAATGAGCTCATCATCGGCATCAAAGACCGACCGCGCCATGAAGACCTGATCCGAGATCCGCGGGACGCAGGCTGCCGGGTCCCCCTCGTCCCGGATGGAGACCTCAGCGTCGCCATCGCGGCCCTCGATCCAGAATCCGGCATCGATGGTCTCATGGGTACGGGTGGAGCACCTGAAGGCGTCATCACAGCCGCCGCCGTGCTATGCACCGGCGGGGAAATGCAGGCCAGGCTCAACTACCCCAATGACGAATTCAGACAGAGGGCGAAGAAGATGATGAAGGGCGATCCAGATCGAGTCCTCCACACCGAAGACCTCGCCAGCTGAAACGTCATCTTCTCCGCAACAGGCGTGACTTCAGGAGACCTGCTCAAAGGGTTCATCTTCCACCGCGGCTACGCCATGACCGAGTCGATCGTCATGCGAAGAAGAACTGGCGTCATTCCCCGGGTTCAGACCATACACCTGAATCCATAACAGCCTGCCCAAGCTGGCAGACAATCCCTGGAAGCGCCTCGACATCTGCCAGCTTCGTGTTGATGTTCACGATGCACGCGCGCATCTGCAGCATGCCGTTCTGGACTGCGTGCGAAACGTACGCGTCCCCGCTCTCAAACATCTCGTCCATGATCGCCTGCGTCAGGCGATTCATGTCCTCCTCGCAGCCAGCAAAACCAGCAGGCTTCCATCGGAACGTGACGATGCTGAGCCGCCGACTGAACACCTCGATCTCCGGCTCTGCATCCAGCGCGTCTGCCATCGCCTTAGTCAGATCGATGTCTTGCCGGATCGACTCGATGCAGCCTTCCCTGCCTGCCTGCTTCAGGCCGAGCCAGACCTTCAGAGCCCGAAAACCACGGGAATTCTGAATTCCAAACTCAAAGAAATCTGTCTTCCCTTCTTCGCCAGAATCCTCCCAGTAATAGGGCGGCCGGTAGCTGAAGGCGTCGAGCAGCGTCTGCTTGTCCTTGACGATCAGGCAGCCCGCCTCAAGCGGACTGTATAGCCACTTGTGCGGATCGAGGGCAACAGAATCGGCCAGCCTGAGCGCTTTGAGATCAGGGTCTGCTTCCGGCAGCGCAGCTGCTGGCGCTCCGTAAGCTCCGTCAACATGGAGCCAAATACCGTGCTCCCGGCAAATCGCATAAATCTCCCGAATCGGGTCGACTGCACCGGTGCTCACCGTCCCCGAGGTCACCACCACCGCGATGGGAGTCACCCCGTTCTCGACATCCGTCTTGATCTGCTCAGCCAGCGCATCCGCCCGCATGCGCTCCTCATCATCAATCGGGATATATCGAATCGACTCAGTGCCTAGCCCCGAGAGATCGACGGCCTTCTGTATCCAAGTGTGCGTAGCGCTCGAAGCATAGACAGCGCACTGGCGGCCTGCTACGCCCGTCTCACGAACCTCTTTGCCGACGGCGGAGACTCTCGCGGCGAAGAGGCCGAGAATATTCGCGACATTCCCCCCGCTCACCAGGAGACCGCCACAAGGCGTCGGGTAGCCCATCAGCTCAGCGATCCACTGGACAGTCTGCATCTCCATCGAACTCGCCATCGGCGACAGCATCCAGCCGCCGCAGTTCGGGTTGGTTGCCGAAGCGAGGAGGTCCCCCAGAATTCCAATCGGCGCAGGTGAAGACGTGATGTAGCCCCAAAACTTCGGATGGCCGTTGAACAGAGAATGCTCGGACATCAGCGAAACGGCTTCTGACAGCACCACCTCAGCGTCCTCGCCTTGCTCAGGGATCGCGGTGTCGCCAAGAGCCTCCCAGACAGTCTCAGGGTCGCAGCTTCCCTTCAACTTCTGGTCAGGGATAGAAGCGAGGAGATCCGCGGTCTGATCGACAAGAATGTGCCCTAGACGGCGGTACTCGTCCACGCTCAGCCCATGCGGTGACTGCCTCTCCTTCAGCTCGTCTCGTCGTTCATCCGAAAGCATCGTTAAAGGATAGCCCCAGCCCGAGCCGGAGTGCTAATCGGAGCCCTTTTCATCGTCAGCTTCCTGCTGTCGGCGACGCTTTGCTTCGAGCAGCCTTGAACCCGTGGAGCCTGACGATGTGGGAGCAGCTGGCTTGCTGGGACGCTTCTTCTTAATGATGGGAGCAGCGACTGGTGATTCAGGCTCCGGCTCAGAAGATGGCTTCGACTTGCGAAGCCGCTCAAGATGTTCTGGGGTCTCATGGACGACTTCCTTCTTCCTCCTGGTCCAGGCAAGGGCTTTGGCGATCATCTCTGCCACCGGCAGCGCAACGCGCCTGCAGGCAACATCGAAGGGAAGGATCAAGAATGCAGCCATCACGAAGAACATCCAGATGTCGCGGATGGTTGTGCCGGGATTGAGCATCGGCCGCAGCGCCTGTTCAGGGCTGGCCAAGACCATCCCGCCCGTCACCTCGGTCACTCGGGTCAGAAGGTCCGTTCTGCTCCTATAGGCCCGATACTCCGGGGGATAAGATACCGAGAAGCCAGCGGAGCTGATGGCAGCTTTATCGCCGCCTTTCTCTTCCGCCACCGAGATGATGTAGCTGCCCATGGATCGGGAATCAAATTTCCCGACGTACACGCCCGGCGCCTCCTGCATCATCTGAATCTCATTGCCCTCCTCCCCAGGGGCATTGACGGAGACCTTCGCGCCCTGGAGTCCTTCCTGATACTTGCCAGCATTGGCAGAGACAAGCCGCACCGTGCCTTCGCCGCCATCCTGCGAGACATCGATGTCAAACGAGCCTTCGCCGGAACGCCGACTCACCCACCGCACTGCCTGGCCCCAGAACTGAGCAAACCCAGGCCAGCCGATCCACTGCGCCGCCCACCTTGGCTGGGCATCGCTCATGAACGCGACAGACCGGCCGAGGCCGTACTGCCACGAGGTGAGAATCACGTCGTCCTTCGGCGACCTCATCCCGATGCGGGATAGAGATCGCGGCTCAGCCAGGCAGTAGGCGTAGAGCGCGGGAACGGAGGAGGGATTGAGGCCTCGCGTCATCTCCTCTCCTGCCGTCAGCGTTGGGATGAACACGAACTCCTCAATTGCGGACCTGCCGATCGAGGCAACATCCTGCGTGAAGATTGCAGGCAGTCTGCTGGCGGACTGCACCATGTAGAACCGACCGCCGCCAGCTGCCGCTGCGGCCTTCAGGAACGGGATGTCCTTGCCATCGCCGATGGCGACCACAGAGGTCGTGATCTTGTCGGCACGCATCCTGCCGATGATGCCGAGCGACGTGCCGTAGGTGTCCGTGTCGGCGCCATCTGCAACAAGAATGAAGTGCCGTACTTTCGAATCCTCCGCTCGGAGCGTCTTGTCAGCAAAGTTGACTGACATCTCCGCGTAGATCCCGCCGCCGCCGGTGCGCAGCTTCCTAACCTGAGCGCTGACAGCCTCTTTGTTCGACAGCTTCTGCATCGGTGCAACGAACTCGATGCCATCCGTGCTGCCAGCGACGCCTATCCGGTCGAATGGAGAGAGCAGCTTAACTGTCTCGTTGGCCGCCTTCGCTGCCAGCTGGATCTTCTGCATGCCCCCTTCCATCGCTCCCATTGAGCCGGAGGCGTCAACGACGATAAGCACCGAAGTTGATGGGAAGTTCCGGCGCTGGCGGATGTTGAGATCGACAGGCAGCGCTTCAGCAACAGGAGTGCCGTACCAGCCGCCCGGCAGGTAGCTGTTCTCGCCGCCGACCATCATGAGCCCGATCCCGGTATCCCGCACAGCCGTGCGGATCAGCTCCATCTGATACTCAGAGATCAGCGCCGCGTTGAAATCGTTGAGAATGATCGCATCGTACGGCTGCAGATCCTGAGGCTGAACCGGGGCGCCGCCAGGCCCAAAGACTTCAGCGAGCAGCCCCTGCTCACCCAGTGCTCGAGCCAAGGCTGACTCAGACGGATCCGTCTGCAGAATCAAAACCTTAGGCCTGCCCTTCACAGAGACAAACGATGCTCCGATGTTGTTGCGAACATCCGTATCGCGGGACGGCTCAAGCGTCGCTCGGTAGCGGTAGAACCCCGGATCGTCGAGCTGCTGAGTTGTCACCACGGAGCTGCGGCCCTTCGGGATCTGAACGGGGATCCGCTCCATCACCACGCCATCTCGGTCAATGACGATCACGCCTGACTGATCAACCGACGACTCCAGAATGATGCGAAGCTCAAACGGCTCGTCGACTCGCCGCTCCGTCGGCGACTGCATCTCAAGCACCGCTGCCTCAACCGGACCCTGTGCTATGCCGAGCGGATAGACATCAATCTCGACTCCGTCCATCCCAGCAGCGTCGGCTGCGGCCAGCGTGTCGCCCGCGGTCTCATTGCCGTCGGAGAAGAGCACAACACGCTTGCCTTTGCCTTCTGGCATCGCAGCTGTCGCAAGCCGCAATGCGGCGGCAAGATCGCTTGCCGATGGATCGATGACGGACTGGATATTCCTCAGGCTTCGGCTTCCGCCAGAGGCCGATTCAATCGCCGGTTCACGGGCAAAGACAACTGCTGCCGCCTCATCCTTGATCCCCACCTGCTCCAGCGCAGAGTTCGTAAACTCCAGCGCCTCGTTGCGGTCCGCTTCTGAGACACTGTCAGATCGATCTAGAACGAAGACAGTCGCGAGGCCTTCATTCGGCTTCCTCAGCTGCGGGCCCATCAAGGCAAAAATAACGCACCCGACCATGAGGAAGCGGAGCACGAATGCCGTCCACTTCCTGGGCCTCGCCATCCCGTGGACCATCTTCCAGCTGTACCAAAGCCCGCCGATCAGCGGGAGGAAAAGCAGGCCGTAAAGGGGGTCCGTGAATCTCACTTACGACCTCCTCGCAAACATGAACCACTCACCTGCCAGGATCAGAAGAGCGAGCAGCGCCAGCGGCTTCCAGATGTCCATCAGCCTGATCGCCGCCTCTGTGCCCTCAGTATCGCTGCCGCCCAACGAGACATCGGAACGCGGCTTGATAGACGATTCCAGAGGATCTTTCAGTGACGCGTAGACCGTCTTTTCTAGCCCTGCGTACTTGACCTTGTGAGGTCCGATTCGCGAGAATCCTCGAACAACCGTCCGCCCATCCTTGCCAGTGTAGGTTGTCTTGGTGCCGTCTGGAGCCTCAACCTCCACTTCGTCAGCGGGAAGAGCCAGCGACTGGCCGGTGGCGACCTCCAGCACGTTTGAAGCTGCCGCTCCAGCCAGATACTCGATCGTATTGGCGATAAAGATCGGGAACGCCACGGTGAGCGGGAAATCAGAGTTTCCTGGCCGGAACGAAGTGACAACCTGCCGCTGCAGGCCGTCTCGCGCCACGATCAGCGGTCCGGAATCGGAGTCGGCAGCCGCCGTCGCGCTGCCTTTCAGCTGCAGCCTCAGGGCATCCGCGATATAGACGCCTGAGAGATCAACCCCATCGAGCAGCTCGTGGTCTGAGGCACTCAAGAAAGTCGGATTCTTCACAGACCCAGAAGAACTGACCGGGCTGGACGGACCGATCGAGGCGAACGAGAGGATTCCAAGAGACTTGACCTCCTCTTCCGGCACACCGTCAAAGATGACGATGTCGTACTGACCCGGCCCCAGGGACGACCTCTTCTCGCGGTCAGGAACCGAGCCTGACTTGTCCACGACAACCCCAGGCTCCAGCGAGAGCACGCGCTCCAGGAACGGGCTGCCAGGCGTCACAACGAGAATCTGCTTCGCAGCCGCACTGCCGGTCAGCTCGACGCCATAGTCATCAGCTGTCAAGGCCCCGCCATCCGTGAGCCTCGCTTCGAGCACTTCGCTATTGGCCGGCGCAGGAAACGTGCGCCCCCAGGTCTCGCCAGGCTTGACGTCAAACCTGGAGGAGTTGATCAGATCACCGTCTGCGTGAATGCTGAGCGAGGCACTCTGACTGGCGTCGCCGTAGTTCCTGACGCCGACGTAGACGTTCTTCCCTTCGCCGGTCTGCACCGCGCCGATCGCTTCAATGCCGAGGTTCTCCTTGGCATCTCCCACCTTTACAAACTGAACCGAGGCGCCGCCCGGCGAGAAATTCTCAGGCTCCTCAAACGCTCCGTCTGAGATGAGAATGATCTGGGCCGAGTCGTCTGATTTCGCCAGCGCAGCCGCGAGCCGCAGAGCCTCTCCAACATCGGCCTCCGCATCAGTGCCCTCAACGTCTCGCAGCTTCATCCGCTGCAGCGCAGGGTCGGAGCTGAGCGGGAAGACAACTTCCGGGAGAGGACCGGCCAAGATCATCGCCAGCTTGTCGCCCGGCTGAGCGTCGGCGATAATCTGCTCCGATGCCCTTACAGCCAAGTCAAAGCGGCTTCGTGCGCCTTCGCTGGCGGACATCGATGCAGACGCGTCAAGCACGATCACCGTGAGATCGCCAGCCAGCCCAGACTGCTCCGTCTGCGGCCGCGAGAGAGCCGCGCCGATCAACAGCAGCGCCAGCAGCTGCAGCACCATCAGCCAGGAGAACTTGAGCTTCTGGAACAGGCTGTTCGCCCTGATCTCATCAGTCCTTTCAGGCCACAAAAAGTTTGCGGGCACCTGAAGATCGCGCCGCCGCATCCTGAGCAGATAGAGAGCAACAATCGCCCCGCCCAGCGGAAGAAGCCACCATAATACTCCGGGATTCAGCAGGTTCACGCGGCCAGCCACCTCCCGCGAATAAAGTGATCACGAACGATGTCCTCAAGCACCTCGTCGGTGGTCGTTAGGGCGTACCGCCCGCCAACCCTCAACACCTCAGTCTTGAGGGAGTCGATATGGGCATTCAAGTTCCGGTCGTACTCTTTGAGCGTGATGCTGTTGGCCGTGATGTCGACCGGGGGTCCGCCCTCAATGTCAATCAAGCGCAGGTCGCCTTCGATGTCGGGCCGCAGCTCCATCGGCGTCAGGACCTGCAACAGGTTGACCTCATGCCCACGCCCTGCTAAGAACCGGATGGCCGAAACCGTGTTGGGGTCCATCCCATCTGTAAGCAGCATCACGATCCCAGGCCGAGCAGAAGACGCAGCAAACGACTTGACTGATGCTTCAAGACTGACGGTCCCGTCAGCTCCCAGCCGATTTGCCCAGCGGCAAAACCGAGGATATGAAGAGCGTGCCCGCAAAGGCTGTGGCTTGCTGGGAGGCTCGCCAATCGCAGCCGGATAGACCGCGTCGCCGCCCATGAGAGCCGCGTAACAGAGCGCCGCACCAATCTTCCGGGCCTGCGCCAGCTTGGTTGGCTCCCCAAAGGACATCGACGCGCTCGCATCGATCAGAACGTGGACGGCGAGGTCCTCTTCATCGCGATACGTCTTCATGATCGGCTGATCAAGCCGAGCAAGGACGTTCCAGTCGAGATGACGCAGGTCGTCACCCTCGGTGTACTCGCGATAATCGGCAAACTCGATGCTCAGGCCGCGGCGTGTCGTGAGACGCTCACCGCGGACGCGGCCAGGGAATGCCTTGTTGGGATTCAGGCGCAGTCTTTCGAGTAGACGAAACTCGCTGGAGCTGAGAATCATGTCTCGCATCCGGCTCGCCTTTACTCCTCTTTCCGGCTAGACGCCGATCGGATCCTTCTGCCCCGATTTGATCTCTTCAATCACGTCTTTGACCAGAGTGTCTGGGCTGACGCCATCCGCCTCTGCCTCAAAGTTCAGCAGGATTCTATGCCTCAGCGCAGGAACCGCCGCACGCTCAACATCTTCCCGAGACGTGTTGCTGCGTCCGTCCAGCAGCGCATAAATCTTAGCTGCCGTGGCGATCGTCTGTGCGCCACGCGGAGATGCGCCAAAACGAGAGTATTTCTTGGCCGATTCGCAGGCTCCGTCACCTTCAGGATGGGTGCCGACAACGATCGAAAGCGCAAAGTTGAGCACCGATTCAGAGACCGGCACCTCCCTCACAATCCGACGCATTTCAAGGACATCCTCGCCAGTCGCGGCCTGCGAAGATGAAGCATCGTCCATGCCCGTCGTGCGAGCGACGATCTCAGCGAGCTCCTCCCTGGTGGGATAAGGAACCAGCAGCTTGTAGAAGAACCTGTCCAGCTGGGCTTCAGGCAGCGGATACGTGCCCTCCTGCTCGACTGGGTTCTGCGTCGCCATCACCAAGAACGGCTCCGGCAGAACGTGCGTTTTGCCGGACGAAGTGACGCTGCGCTCCTGCATCGCCTCAAGCAATGCAGACTGTGTTTTGGGCGTAGCTCGGTTGATCTCGTCAGCCAGAACCAAGTTCGCAAAGATCGGCCCCGCTCGGAACTCAAACTGCCTCGACCCATCGTCTGACTGAGCCAGGACGTTGGTGCCTGTCACGTCCGCCGGCATCATATCTGGCGTGAACTGGATGCGGCTGAAGTCAAGATGAATCGTATCGGCCAAAGTGCGAACCAAAAGCGTCTTGCCCAGACCAGGCATGCCTTCCAGAAGCACGTGGCCGTTTGCGGCCAGGGCAACAAGCGTGCCCTCGACCAGTTCATCCTGGCCGACGATCACCTTATTGATCTCAGTTTTTATGCCTGAGAGCGTGTCTCTAAACCAGCCGGCGCGCTCATCCCAATTGCTCAACTCCCGCCACCTGCCAGGGAATCGAAGTATCTGCGGACGCGTTCTTCGTGCTCTTTCGGGATTTCGTTTTTATTCATCGCTCGCTCTGCTTGATCCTTATAGTCCGGCAGGACTGTGCTGTAGGGAACCGACGAATCAGAACCGCGGAATGTCGGGGCCTTGATCTCAATAAACATCTCATCGCCCTGATCGGCCCGCTGGCCCTTGACCTTCATCGGGTCGCCGTTTCCAGCGATGTCATCCATCGGCTGATCCGATTTGTTGATCATGCCGGTGTCGTTGTAGAAGAACTGCTCGCTTGCTGCTGCGCCTCCAAAGATGGACAGACTGCCCAACCCAAAGAGAGACAGTCACGTGCCGCCCGCTTCGCAGGCCTCCGAGCCCTGCTTCATCTGCTCAAGCGCCTTCCTCAACTGCTCCAGAATCTGCTCTCGCATTTCCGGGTCCTTCAAGGCCTCGGCCAGCTCCTCCATCTGCCGCTCCAGCTCAGCGATCTGCTCAGGTGTCAGCGGTTCGCCGCCCTGCACCTGTGAGGCAGCCTGACGGAACGACTCGACGGTCTTCATCAGCTCCTGGAATTCCGGCGAGTTCATGAACTCCTGGATGGCGTTTCTCGCCTCTTCTGAAATATTAAGCGCCTGCTGCAGATCCTGCAGGTTCTCAAGCATCTCCTGATCGGCCTCACTCATCGGCTGGCCGGAATCCGCCTGATTCTGCATGTCCTGCATCATCTGGTTGATCATCTCAGCCAATCGCTGCCGCTCCTCAGGGCTCATATTCATGAGCATGTCGCTCAGGTCGTCCAAGCCCATCTGGCTCAGAGATTCCTGGCTCAAAGCGTTCTGACTGTTCTCAAGGGAAGATGGATCGATGTTGAGGTTCTCCATCATCTCCTCAAGCAGATCCTGCTGAGCAGCATCGAGCTTGAGCTTCTCCATATCCTCGTTCGTCAGGCCCTGTTCATCGAGGCTCTTCATCGCAGCCGACTGCTGTGCCGTCTGCATCGCCTGCTCGGCGTTCTGCACGCGCTCCTTGGCAAGTTCTCTGGCCTTCTCCGCCAGCTCGTTCGCCTTCTGGAGACCCTCTTCTTCGGTCATCTTCGCGCGCCGCAGCCGCTTGGCAAAATCGCGCATCTCTTTGGCCAACGCCTTCTCTTCCGGAGTCGCCTCCATCGGCCCTTCCGGATCTTCAAGAGGCTTTGCGACTCGTTCGATGGCATCTGCCTTCTTGCTCAACTCAGCAGCTAGCTCTCTGCCATCCTCCGTGAGGAGGATCGCAGAGCTTCCCATCAGGAAGATGCTCGATGCCAGAGCTGCGGCACCAAGAGCGGTGTACTGCCACCGACCGACTCTCAGCGGGAAAACTCTCTTGGGCTCAAGTCGCTTGACGTTGTCAAGCGCATCTCGCCTGACGGCTTCATCAGCGCCAGCATCACTCGCTTGGCGTTCGATGGCCGTTCCCAGCCTGTCCTTCAGCCCCGCGCGAGAATCGACCGCCAGGGCAACATCTGAGGGCTTCACTTTCCAAAACGCGCCCACAACTGCGCCAAGCACGAGACCACTCGCACAGATGATGCCGAGCCAGGACCATTCGGTCAGCCAGAAGCCGATCCAGTCAATTACAGCCCAGATCGCAGACACACTGGCGCCAAAAAGCAGGCCGAGTGCCGCCCCACGCCAGGCTCGCAGGACCCTCACTCTGCGTGCAAATGGCTTGAGATTTGAATTTAGTTCATTCATGCCTGTTCTCCTATTGGGCTGGTCGAATCCAGCGTCTTCCTGCTTCTAATACGCTCAGAAATGTAAATAATCGCCGCGCCAAGCACAGTCAAGACCGTAGCCTGCCCTAATGCTACTATGATATCTTCCATGAAAGGCGAGGAAAACAGATAGATATTCCAGGCAAAACTGCTCTGGCCGCTGGAGTATGAACTGCTCGCATCCATGATCAAAATGACCGGCAGAGGCAGCAGTGTCACCATCATGATCGCCCCAAAGTGGAGCTTGCGCGCAGAGCTGATGTCCGCCTTCGTCAGCGCAGAGGACAGCCGTCCAAGGCTATACAGGAAGACCAGCACGCCGAGCACATAGCCAAATCTGATCCAGATCTCGAAAGTGGAGAGCGCCCCGGCCTGGAAAATACCAAATTCAACGCCAGCGACCGCGGCGATCCAACAGCACACAAGATATGGCAGTCCGCCGCTCGGATGGCCTGACAGCATCCGGCGCATTGAAAACAGCCCGTCCGGGTAGTGCTTCTCTTCTGCCCTCATGTTCCAGGACGACAGATAGCTGATCGAGCAGAAAACGGGGACCAAGGCCACGAAGAAAGCCGCCGAAACGTACTGCTGAATCTCAACAGCCGTTGCCCCCCCGTAGGACGGACCGCCGAAACCTGGGGAAGAAGTGACCGTGGTGACGGCTGGGACGAGGAGTCTTATCAGCCCCCACGACATGAGGCCAGTGAACAGCAGGCCGCCAATCCGAAGCATCTTGATCTCTCCAGCGCCCACCCGAGACATCGCGGCCTGGCCTCCCAACAGGAACGCCTTGACGATCAGAAGGTTGGCTAGAATCGACCAGACCCAGCTGGGGACATCGAATCCAAAGATGGGGAATGAACCTCCAATGGCCGAGGAGGTTTGGAAGGGCATCAGACCAGATGCCGGGCTATATTCTGGGCCGCCAAACATCGACATGGTGGAGAGAACCAAGGCGCCAAACACTGCATAGCTGAGGGCTGTGTACAGAATGATCAGCCCGAGACTGGTCATCACCGCCTTGACCGTGCTCTTCGACATCACAGCAATAGGCACAGCGATCGCCATAAACACCATCGAACGCAGCGTCAGCAGCAGCCCGATCTCAAGCACTTCTTGCCAAGTTGCACCGCCCATCGTCACGGTAACGGCCGCACACGGAAGCGCGAGAATCAGCAGAATCGCGACGTAGCGGAAGCCGCTGATCATCTTGCCGACCAGGAAGTGCTTGGTCGAGACCGGAGCAGAGAGAACAAGCTCAATCGACCGCCGCTGGTACTCACCCACGATCTGCGCCACCACCATCACAGGAGCGGCCAGGCAGACAAGCACTTCAAGGAGTGTCACGAAGACCGTGAAGAGCTGATACAGGTTCGCCTGAATCTCCGCCACCGACCGCGAGGAGCCCGTGCCAAGAGTCGAGTACTGGAACAGGATGAGCAGGGTCAGGATCAGCAGGTAGAGGCTCCAAAAGAGCGGAGCACGCTTGCCGCGCAGCTGAGACCGGAAGTCACGCATGACTCCCGCATTCGAGAAGTAGACCCGCCGCTGCTCAGCGAGCCAAGCGATCATTGAACCGCCCCTGTTGTCACCTTAAGGAAGACGTCCTCCAGGTTCGCCGTCCGCTCAATAAACTCGATCACCGGATAGCCGGTATCAATCAAGTACTTCAGCAGCTCGGCTTGCTGGGCTTCGCCGCCCTCAAATTCGATCTGCAGTGTCTTCGGCCCGGTCTTCTCAAGCCCCTTAATGTGCGGCTTCTCCTTGAGGAATTCGGCCAGTTCATCAACACTCTCAAGGAGGCGGATTTCGATCACGTGCTCTTCGACAATCGCCTGAGAAATCTCGGCAACTGGCCCCATCGCCTTCAACTCACCCTGCTCGATGATCCCGACCGACGTGCAGAAGTCCGCAAGTTCAGGAAGGATGTGCGATGAGACGATGACGGTCTTCCCCATCGCGCCTAATTCAGCAATCAGACCCTTCAACTCAGACCGAGCACGTGGGTCAAGCCCGGAGGCAGGTTCATCCAAAAGCAGAAGCTGGGGGTCATGAACAAGGCATTTCGCAAGGCAGAGCCTCTGCTGCATGCCTCGGGACAGCTCCGAAACAAAAGAATCCTTCTTAACCGAGAGATCAGTCAGCTCCAGAACTGTGTCGATGACGCCGGGGCGCTCTCGGGCAGAGACGGAGTAGAGCGAGGCGAAGAAGTCGAGATACTCCCACACCTTGATGTCCTCGTAAAGACCGAAGAAGTCAGGCATGTAGCCCAGTCGGCGTCGGACTTCGATCGATTGCGTGCGGACATCGAACCCATCCAGCACAGCCGTGCCCCTAGTCGGCTCCAGCAGCGATGCGATCATCTTGATCGTCGTCGTCTTCCCGGCACCGTTGCTTCCGATGAAGCCGAAGATTTCACCTGGCTCTAAGTTGAAGTCGAGCGTCTTGACCGCCGTGAATCCACCGTAATCCTTGCCTAGCCCTTTTACTTCAAGCATTTTCGCCTTCTCCTTTGGTCAATCTTCGTCGCCCGGTCTCTCCTCTAGCTGATCTGCGTATCTGCTCAGCGGTCATGTACATAAAAACAACCGCAAGGCCGAGCCAGAACGGAATCGAAACAAGCCAAACGCTGTAGGGCCCAACAACAGTGCCGGAGAGGTCTGTGACATCACCAAATGCGATCCCGAGTGTCGTGAACGGGAACGTAACAATGCTGGCGACCTGCTTCATCCCGGAGATGCCCAAAATCACCGGCACCAGCACCAGCGCCACAAAGTGCAGCCCCAGAGCCGAGGCCATGGAGGCCGCGATCGTCCGCGTTCGTGACGAAATATAGACGGAGACCGAGGCGGACAATACCGACGCAGACACCACCACGCACAAGCCTGAAATCAGGCCAAAGACAGGATGGACTTGGTTGTAGCCCGTCATCGAAGTGACCTTGATCGCCTGGACGATCAGCAGCCAAATTGCGGGGACAAGCAGGAGCCCGACGGTCAGCAAAAATGCTCCGGCGCCCCTCAGCAGCTTCGCTGCAGCAATCTGCGAGGGTGTCAGTGGTGCCACCAAAAGCATTTCAAAGCTGCGCTTCTCATGCTCCGTTGAGATCACACCATTCAAGTTCACCGGAATCACGATGAACATGATCGCCATGAGGGCAAACAGCATCCACTTCGCCTCGATCGCATCATAGAACCTGGCGATCATCCCCAAAAAGAAGAGGTAGATGATCCCAACCAGAATGACCCCGGCGGTCATTCCCGCCTTCCAGTTGCCGACATTGAAGAGCTTTCGGTTGACGCGCTTCACCTCCGCCATCATCGGATTCGTGGTGGAGAGCGCAGCAAACAGCTCCTTCAGCTTATCTGAGGTCGTCATCCTGGTCGTCTCCATACTCACGAACCAGCCTCCACGCGGTATGTGCCCATGCCACAGACAATCGAAATGGCCCGGCCAGCAACTGCGTCGCCTAGACTTGCGCCGACCTTCAGATCAGGCATGACCGCCTCAAAAACTGTGTCGATGTACTCTGGTGGATCGCCGTTAAGCACGACCAGCACATTGACGTCAACAGTCTCTCCTGGCTCAAGCCGCCGGACGGCGACGATGGGGAGGGCATCTCCAACAATCAGGCTGCCCGAGACGATCGCGTTGGGGGAATCATTCATGATCGTGCCGGTCACGCGGACTCCACGGCTCGCCTTTTTCACCTCAAGATTGGAAGGCAGCACCCAATTCGGGCGCAGGCGCTGCTGCATCTTGGCCTCTTTGAATGAGAGACTTCCCGTCTTCATTCTCGGCACTTCGATCTCGCCATTGTCCATGACGTAGCCGGTCAATGATGAATCTCCACGACGGTCATAGTAGTTCCTGTACTCATCCGCTGGGCTGATGATCTCCACCCCCTCAAGGTCAAGATCGTACTCGCCTGGCCGTGGGAAGAAGAACTGCTGAGTGCCCATGTAAAGAGCGCCTGGGTGCCCGCTCTGCATCACAACAGCGCCAGCAGCAGAAGTTGACAGAGTCGCGGTATACAGCTTGCTGGCGTAAGCAAAGAAGATCCCAGCGAACCCAAGGCTGATGAGCGGCGCTGTCAGCCAGGCGAGCTCTTTTCTGCCCAGTTTGGAGAGGACTCCAAAGTTGATCGGCACGACGACAAGCCAGAAGCCAGCAAGAATAAGTGCAATCTGCCACACCGGTGGAAGCTTCAGCTGGAACGGGTTCGACTCCTGATCATCGTAGGGGCTGTAGCCCATGTAGTAGGTGCTGCTTCTTCCCAGCTCAGCGTTTCCGGGAAGCACCAAGTGCTGTGTCCCGCTGAGGCGCTGGGCGACAGCCTCCGTATTGTCCTTATGCCCCGTGAGCATCTCCAGAAGAACATCGCGGCGCCCATCCCATCGGCTGAGCGGCTGCTCGGTGAAGCTGTAGGCCAGGAACGTCACACGACCGATCCCCCATAACCGCTCTGCGCTCAAGACATCTCCGCCCTCCGCAACAACCCGTGCGTTGGCGGATACATCGCCCTTCGCTAAACTCAGAATTGATCCTGTGACTTCTGATCGCTCAGTGAAAAAGTCCGGAACAGGGCGCTGGTGGGAAGTCACGTTCTGGATGGGCAGGAAATCTCCCCATCTCGTGTCGTTCAAGGCCGCTGTGGCAGCGCCGCCGGTGAAGATCACGTGCCCGCCAGCCGCAGCAAACAGCTTGATCGCCTCCACCGCTTCGGTGGTAAGCCGCTCGGCTCCTGTGCCGAGCATGAGGGCGGAGAGCGAGGCGTAGCCGATCGCCCGCTCCGGTGCCTCCGAGGGCTTGCAGTAGCCGTCAGATATCTCCAGGAAGGTCGAATCGCCGATCCGTCGCAAAAACGTGTATGAGCCAGGATTCTCGGCGATAACGCCGACGACCTGCTCCCCGTAGCCGCCCGCCATCAGCTCGAGCTTGAGCGAGTACCGCCCCTGATTCGACTCAAGCGTGGCGGAGGTCTGACCACCGTAGATGCTCGTTGCGGGATAGGCGATAAAAGTGCGCTTCGAGCCGGCTGGCAGCTCCAGCGGATAGCTGGCCTGAAAGCTCTCGTTTTTGAGGGAGAGAACCCCGCGGTCGTCCTTGCCCTTGTTCTCAATTGTGAATCGGACAGGCGAGCACCAGGATTGAGTTCGAGCACCGACCCAAACCGGATTCCAGTCGATCAGAATCTCGTCCGCCGCGCCCAATGAGACACTCGCCGCAAATGCCGCGAGTCCAAAAGCAAACTTTGCGAACCACCCAGTGAAAGCCCCCTTCATCACGTCTCCTCTATTTTGTACTCTTGCTGAGGCTAAATCGCTTCAAAGATTGGAGAATTCCAAAGTCAGGTGTCATCATAGGATCATGTCTTCGCCGCCGTCATGGACGACTGTGGCCTCTGTTGCCGTGGTCGTGATTAGCCTCGTCGGCTGCACCGTTCCCCCAAAACCGAGCCTCGAAGCGGCGGCCCACATACCTCTCACGTGGAGCCCGCCCGGCAGCCCGACAACAGGCTTCGAGACCGCGTCACGGGCCGGAATGGATGCTTTCAGAGCCGTATCCGAACTCGGCTTCGAAAGGACGACTTCGTTCAGCGCCCCGCAGCGATCCCAAGTCCTAGCGGCTCTTGAGGAGCCGGCAAAATCCGCGCTCAACTCTGTAGATATCCAGTGGAATCGCCCATCTGGGATTCTCTCCCCTCCCGGAGGGCAATCTGAGTGGCAGCAGGGCCTGCGGCTCATCGGAATGGGCCTGGGATGGCAGGTGAACACCGCCGCGGCGGAACCTGACCAGCTCAGCCTGTTCCCTCTCTGCACACAGGCGATGCTCCTCGGAGCAAAAATCGCCGATGGCGACGGATCTGACGCATCTTTGGGGTTCCACCTGGCATCGAGCACAGCCAAAGAGGTCGGCCGAAGCCTCGACAGAATGACTGCCGAAGATCTTGAAGAGCTCTCCTATGGGGCTGAGCAGGCCTCCCGCTCTCTGCCTAACATGGCGGAGGTTCTTGAGCGAGAGCGCCTCGGCGCCATGCTCATCGTCCAGGAAGTTCAGGACGCCTACTTGTCGGGATCAGCCGCGGAGCTCCAGACATCAGACAGGTTTGGCAGAACCGTAACGAGCGGAGTCAAGAGCCTTCAGAGGCTCAAGCCAGAAGAGGCGAAGGCCTGGTTTGAAGGCCTAAGAGAGGGTGTCGGCAGTGCACTCGACCATGAGATCAGCCAGGTCGATCTTCCGCTCAGTCAACGAGCTGAATGGTCACCAGAATCCTCAAGTGAAGGCTGGGCGAGCTTTGTTCAGCACGCCGTCGGCAGAATAAAGCCGCTCATGGATGAGTACGACCGCACACTCTGCCGGCTGCGCCTGCTCTCTATTGAGGCGGCGGTCAGGGTGGAGCTGATCAGAACCGGTGCGGCACCGATCGACCTCTCTGACATGCCTTCCTCCATCAGCACCGATCCATTCTCTGGACGAGAGTTCTGCTACGAAGCGAGCGGCGCGTGGCACAAGCTCTACAGCACGGGACCGGATGGCCGCAATGACGGCGGCGGAAGGGGACCAAACGGTGAAGAAGCCGATTTCGGCCTTCTATCAGGAGCCTTCTGAGAGCCCTGCAATGATTCCACCAGCTGACCTTGGCCGCCATATCACTGCATCTACGCCTGAGACGTGGAGAGTATCGGTGCCGTCCACCTGGCTGGGTGCCTGGAGATCGTTGATCAGGCTCTGGCTTACGGCGAGGGTGCCCGGGTCGGCCTCTTTCTGAAGGTGAGCTGAAATGTCGATCACGTGAGCAAAGTTGACACTCCCGGCATCTCGGCCCGGCGCATGAACCTGACCACTGTGCAGTCCAGCCCTTACGGTGATCGGCTCAGCGATCTTATTCCTAAATGCGTTGAACTCAAAAAGGCCAGCAAGGGTCGCTCTGCCAGCGTCAAACCCCTCATCGGGCGAGTCAAAAACGCAGATCACGCCATCTCCAGCGGTCGAGTGGATCCGGCCACCGTGCTTGTTGGCCACAGCCTCGATGAACTTGTGATACTCGCTGAACGTGAACTCGATGGCAAGGGCATCGTTGTCCTGCTTCATCTGTGTGGAGCCGACAATGTCAATGCTGAGAAACGCAGCGTATCGCTCTTCAGACTGCAGCTTCTCCTGGATCTCCATCAACTGCTCGACAAGCTCTCTGCGCTCATCCGCAGCATCGCGGATGCCGAGCTTGCGGCCAATTTTTCTCCACAGAGAGTGACCAGCTGACGCTGCCACCGCTCCGCCAAAGATGGCGGCGATCATGATCGACCAGTGCATCTCAAGGCTGTTGTTCGAAAACAGCCCGTGAACCACAGCCGATATCTGGAACATGAAGTAAGCGGTCGCACCAAGCACTGCTCCAAGGACAGCTGACGTCGACCTGGCTGTGGACATGGATGCCGTGATCAGTCCGCCCATTAGGATGAGCGCCACAATGCTTCCTGCCAAGTCACCGCCCAGTGAGAGAGCACGGCCTAAGTAGAAGAACAGGCCTGTGCCGATGCCGAGGGAGCCGACCAAAACAGATCGGCGCAGGCGCGAGTCGATGGTGAGGATGACTTCGCGAAGCCGCTGGAGAACCGACCGTTTTTCGGCCTGCTCTTCGTTGTCAGTCGCCAGGGCGATCCGGACGTATTCAACCGGGGCCCCAGTCGCCTCTGCGACTGCGTCCACTGCTGCATCATCCAGAACTCCTCCACCCTCGTCCCTCAGGCGATCAGCCAGTTCTAACATCTGGCGGATACGCTCATTGGTCAGAGCGGTCTCAGAGCTCACAGGATCGTCCTGCTTGAGCTCCACTGCAATGGAGTTTACAGCCCAAAGCTCGCCTGGGATGCTTATGTCAGCGAAATCCAGGCCCGATTGGACTTATTTCAGCCTCAGCTGCCGCATCCACCGGGTGGTGGTGGCGGGCCAGAAACGACTTCAGGCAGCCGCAGCGTCGAAGGAAGCGGATTCTTGTTGCCCGCGATCGGCGCCGGAATCACGATGGCGCAGCTCGCTGTGCCCATCGTGTAGATGGTGCCCTGATACTTCAAAAGCTTGTAATACGTCGTCGTGTCGATCGAGCCCTTAACACCATTGACGCCCCGCGCAGTTGCTGGGACGACGCCATAAAAGTAGCCGTCATCACCGGTCAACGCACCACCAACTTGAACGCCCAAGCTGTCGTAAAACGTGAGTTCGACGTACTTGACGCCTGCACCCGTCAACATT
>JALGYA010000220.1 GCA_029824475.1 Fimbriimonadia bacterium
GCGACTCCATCAGACAAACCTCGCTGAATGGCATGAAAAAGTGTAAACCATGTCCTGTCTCAAACTGTTCACCATGTCCTGTCGCTGAACACCCAAGCGGGGGAGAGGCCAGATTGAGCGCTCGGAGGCTCAAATGTCAAATGCGCTCGTCGGGCGGAGGGCGACCGGGTAGCCCTCTCCGCCGACCACGCCGTGCTCGCCGAGAGGCGTCTCCCAGTAGACCGTGCGGTTTGAAATGTAGCCATCCCGGCTCAGGTCAAGAACTACGAATGCCGGAGGGAAGTGGGAGTAGTTGCCGCCCCACCAGCCGGCGCTGACTGCGCCGCCGCAGATGTATGTCACCCGGTCGTACTCGGCGTAATCGACATGGTGCTGATGACCGGAGAGGGCGAGTCTGACGTTGTCGTGTTTCAGGAAGATCTTTCGGAGCTTGACGGTCCCGCCGATGCCGCCACCCTCGATCTGAATGCAGGGGCCGATGATCGGGGAGTGGGTGACGACGCAGGCTGGCTGGTTGGTCTTTCCCAGCTCAGCGTCGAGCCATGCCCACTGCTCCTCGTCGACTTCGGTTGCCGCACCGGGATGGAAGACGTCGAGCATGAAGAAGCTCCAGCCTCCGAACTCCACCTTGTGATACCGATTCGGCATCTGGAAGGCTTTCTTGGCGAGGGCTTTGCGGTCGTCTGGAGTCGCGCCCTTCGGGTACCAGATATCGTGGTTGCCGATCACGCTGGCGTGCGGCTGGTGGACCTCTTCGCTGACCAGCATCTCCCAGTTGTTGAACTGCTCCATGGCTAATTCTTCGCCTTGACCTTGGTCGACAGCCATGATGTTGTCGCCGCCGAAGATCCAGAAGTCTGGGTTGTAGCTGGAGGCCACTTTGAAGGCCTGGCGAGCGCGTTTTTGCTGGTGATACTGGGCGCGGTCGTCGGCTTTGGGCGTGGGGATATGAGCGTCGGTGAAGAGGATGACTCGGGTGAGATCGGCGGAGTCTCCCAGCTTGGCCAGCTTCTTTAGGGGAGCGATCAGGGGCGTGGAGGCGGCGCCGATCAGCAGGTCGCGTCTTGAGATGCTCATGGCTGGGAGTATAGCGTGATGCGAAGTCATAACTTTCCTTCATCACAACCCACTTCATTTGTGTGCCATGGACAGGCCCGAAGGGTTTGTCCGTGCGCCAGCCTCAAGAGCACGGACAAACGCTGGGAGCGCCTGTCCATGGCACACCGGAGGAGAGGGAGAGCACTCGGCTGGCCAGGAAGCCTCCACCCCCTAACCCCCTCCTCCATTTCGCTTCGCAAGAATGGAGGAGGGGGAACCAATCAAATCAGAGAGAAGGGAATTCAATTCAGCCAGAAAGAGAAAAACCCCTCCGCTCCATGTGGAGCGAAGGGGCTTCGGGTTATTGTTGTGCTTACTGAGCTGGGATTACATACCCATGCCCATGCCGCCCATTCCACCCATGCCGCCCATGTCGTGGCCGTGCGGATCTCCGCCGCCAGCCTTGACGGGCTCGGGCTTCTCGACAACGAGAGCTTCCGTGGTGAGAACGAGGCCAGCGATGGATGCTGCATTCTGGATTGTGGATCGGGTCACCTTGGCAGGATCGACGATGCCGCTCTTGACCATGTTGACCATCTCGCCGGTGGCAGCGTTCAGGCCGTAGCCTTTCTTGGCTGCTCGGACTTCGCCAACAGTGAGGCTGCCTTCGAGGCCAGCATTCTCAGCGATCTGTCGCAGAGGTGCTTCGAGCGCCTTCCGGACGATTTTGAGACCGGTCAGCTCATCGCCTTCAGCTTCAACAGCTTCGAGTGCATCAGCGGCTGCGAGCAGAGTGACGCCGCCGCCAGCGACGATGCCTTCTTCAACAGCTGCGCGAGTTGCGGAGAGAGCATCTTCATAGCGGTGCTTCTTCTCTTTCAGCTCGGTCTCAGTGGAAGCGCCAACCTTGATGACTGCGACGCCGCCGGAGAGCTTTGCCAGCCGCTCCTGGAGCTTTTCGCGGTCGTAGGTGGAGTCGCTTGCCGCGACCTGCTGCTTGATCTGGCTGATGCGGCCCATGACTGCGTCGCTTGTGCCAGCACCTTCGATGATCGTGGTGTCTTCTTTGGTGATGATGACTTTCTTGGCTGTGCCGAGCATGTCAACACCGACGCCGTCGAGCTTGGTGCCGAGGTCTTCGCTGATGAACTGACCGTTGGTCAGGATCGCGATGTCTTCGAGCATGGCCTTGCGGCGGTCGCCGAAGCCAGGAGCCTTGACGGCTGCGATCTGGAGAACACCCTTGATCTTGTTCAGAACGATGGTGGCCAGTGCGTCAGCTTCGATGTCCTCAGCGATGACCAGGATCGGTCGTCGGGACTGGGCAGCCTTCTCCAGGAACGGGAGGAAGTCCTGAGCGCTATTGATCTTCTTCTCGTGGATGAGGATCAGCGGGTCGTCGAGGACAGCTTCCATTCGCTCTGGATCGGTGACGAAGTAGGGGCTGATGTAGCCGCGGTCGAACTGCATGCCTTCGACGATCTCGACAGCCGTGTCTCGGCCCTTCGATTCTTCGACGGTGATGACGCCGTCTTTGCCGACTTTGTCCATTGCGTGAGCGACCTGCTGGCCGATCTCAGGATCGTTGCCGGCGATGGTTGCGACGAACTCGACCTGCTCTCGATCCTTGATCGTGACGGCAGCGCCCTGGATGTGAGCGACGGCTGCTTCCACAGCCTTGTCGATGCCGCGCTTGACGGCGATCGGGTTGCCGCCTGCGGCGACGTACCGGAGGCCTTCTTTGACGATCGCCTGTGCGAGAACGGTTGCTGTTGTGGTTCCGTCGCCGGCGATGTCGTTGGTTTTGGATGCGACCTCTTTGCAGAGCTGCGCGCCCATGTTCTCATTGCTGTCTTCGAGCTCGATCTCTTTGGCGACTGTGACGCCGTCCTTGGTGATCGTGGGGGAGCCCCACTTCTTGTCGATTACAACGTTGCGGCCTTTGGGGCCGAGTGTGACTTTGACCGCGTTTGCGACCTTGTCGACGCCTCGCTCGAGAGCGCGGCGTGCTTCTTCATCAAATTTAAGGAGTTTGCTTGCCATGGTTTTCTTTGGGCTCCTACTTGAGCACCGCGTAAATCTGGTCTTCGTCGAGGATCGTGTACTCAACGCCGTCGATGGTCACTTCTGTGCCGCCGTACTTGCTGAAGAGAACGGAGTCGCCTTCTTTGACTGAAAGCTTGTTGAGATCTCCATTGTCGAGGGTGCGTCCCTCTCCTACTGCGATCACGTTGCCCTGTGTCGGCTTCTTCTTTGCTGAGTCGGGAAGGATGATTCCGCCTGCGGATTTTTCCTCTGCCTCAACAACCTGCAGCACGACTTTGTCCCCGAGGGGTCGAATCTTGGCCATGTTTGTTTCTCGTCTACGCGAGCGAAGGGTGTTTGGCACTCTTCGCCTCTGACTGCCAGGGATTATGATGGAGGCCAGTTGGCAGGGATGGGCCGAGAGTGCCAATTTGGGAGGGCAGACGCTATGTAATGGGAGGAAATGTGCCCGCGTCCCACACGGGAGCAGCGATGGGGCACATAATTAGCCTTCAGTGAGTGCGCCCACTGTCCTCGTTCTCGGTTCTGGCCCGATCCGCATCGGCCAAGGCATCGAATTTGACTACTCCTGTGTTCATTGCGTTTGGGCGCTGGAGGAGCTGGGCTGCCGGGCGATCATCGCCAACAACAACCCGGAGACGGTCAGCACTGACTTCGACACGGGCGATGGGCTCTACTTTGAGCCGGTAACTCTCGATGACATGCTCGATGTCATTCACCACGAAAAGCCGGTTGGGGTCGTTGTTCAGTTCGGTGGCCAGACCGCCATCAACCTTGCAGAAGGGCTTCACGAAAAAGGGATCAAGATCCTTGGCACTCAGCCGGACGCGATCGCGGAAGCAGAAGACCGAGACAAATTCGAACAGCTGTTGAGTCGGCTGGATATTCCTAAGCCTCCGGGCCGTGCGGTTCGCAGTCTGGGTGAGGCGATCGATGTTGCCGAAGATATCGGCTATCCCGTTCTGGTTCGCCCCAGCTTTGTGCTTGGCGGTCGGGCGATGGAGATTGTGTACGACAGCAGCCAGATGATGGGCTTCTACCGCGAGGCGGAAGAGGCGAATCCTGGGCAGCCGGTTCTCGTTGACAAGTACTTCCTGGGCAAGGAAGCTGAAGTCGATGTGATCAGCGATGGGGAAGCAACCTTGGTGCCCGGCATCATGGAGCACATCGAGCGGGCGGGGGTTCACTCGGGTGATTCGATGGCTGTGTATCCTCCGGTTTCGCTGAGCGAATCGGTGCAGGAGCAGATCGTTTCGAGTGCGTGCAGGATCGCCAAGGAGATTGGCGTGAAGGGGATGATGAACATCCAGTTCGTCATCGTTGATGAAGTCGCTTACGTGCTTGAAGTCAACCCTCGCGCCAGCCGCACGGTGCCGTATTTGAGCAAGGTGACCGGCATTCCGATGGTGAAGCTCGCGACGCGGTGCATGATGGGTGAATCGCTTGCTGATATGGGCTACACAAGTGGCCTTTGGGTGCTGGACGGCAAGACTCAGCACGACGGTTTTGGGGTCAAAGCGAAGGGGCATGTGGTCTCGGAAGCTGCGATCAAGAACGGTTTTACACTGCCTGATCCGATTTTGTATGCGGTGAAAGCGCCGGTGTTCTCGT
>JALGYA010000221.1 GCA_029824475.1 Fimbriimonadia bacterium
GGGTATGCCTCGGGCAGCGCTCGTGTGTTTTCCGGTGCGGACGGCTCGATTCTGTACACCTTCAACGGGGATTCGATCAACGACTACCTTGGCTTTTCAGTCAGCGGAGCGGGTGATGTTGACGGCGACGGATTTGCTGATTTGATTGCAGGCGCCCTGCTGGACGACAACAACGGCGACTTCTCGGGCACCGCTCGGGTCTATTCCGGCCGGACAGGCTCGACTCTGTTCACTATGGAAGGAGATTCGGCTGAAGACAGGCTGGGACGGTCTGTGAGCGGTGCTGGTGATGTGAATGGTGATGGGTATGACGAGGTGATTGTTGGTGCCTATGCGGATGACAACAATGGATCGAACTCAGGCAGTATGAGGGTCGTTTCTATCAGCGGGGATGGGCTGACCGATAGCCTGACCCAGCTGGTCGTTGACCTGGGGCTCAGCACAGGCGGCGAGAACAGCCTGGTCGCGAAGCTGGATGCAGTCTTCGTGCTCCTGACTGATGAGCATGAGAGTAATGACGACTCCGCGATTCAGATCCTTGAGGCGTTTATTGCTCAGGTGTCTGCGCAGAGCGGGAATCAGATTGGCTCTGAGGATGCAGAGACGCTGATTGCGTCAGCGCAGGCGATTATTGATCTGCTTGAGGGTGGGTAGAGGCCGCTAGAGCAGGCCGTTAAGGGTTGGCTGGCCATTGACGAGCGACGGCCAGTGGATGACTGAGCCCTTGGCTATGTTCAGCCGCCAGCTGGGCTTGAGGTTGATGCTCATTCCCTCCAGCTTGACGCCGGCAAGTCCGAATGGGATCAGCCGGATCGAGATGTCGCTGAGCAGCTCTGTCCTGATGATGTCCCAGGAGCCGCCGATCTCGGCGACTTCGATTGCCAGCTCGCCGGTCTCTTGGCGTTTTATGGCGTGGCCGGGCCCGTCGATATCGAACCAGCCCCAGGAGGCGACATCCTCGCGGGCATGTCCGCTCAGCAGCGCAAAGCCAGTCAGTTCCGTATCAGAGGGGAGGTCGGTGTGAGGGGAGAGGGCGTGGGCAATGCCGAAGCTGAACAGGTCGTTGAGCGGGCAGAATTTCCGAGTGATGGGAACATTCGGCTTTGAATCGAATGGATTGGCCTTGGCGTCTTGGGGCGGCAGGACATAGATTTCAATATCCTGGACCTGAATGACTGAGTTGCCTTCGATCACAAACCTGTCGAGTTCGATGTCATGGATGTTCCAGATCAGCCTTCCGATTCCTGCGCTCTGCTTCATTGTGTGGATTGGTTTAAAGGAACCCGTTGGGGACGAGTTCGCCGTCGATGAGGGAGGGCCAGTGGATGATTGAGCCTTGCTCAATGTCCATGATCCACCTGGGATCGCGAATCGCCTCGTCAGCCTCTTCCCGAGACTGGCCCTCTCTGTTGTGAGGTATCCACAGATGGATGTCTGTGAGGCAGACAGTCTTGATGAGCTCAGGGCGCCCGTCTATGAGCTGCACTTTTGTGGATAGCGTGCCCTTGGGCACTCTCTGCACGGCAGTCCCCCGGTTCTCAATGTCAAACCACCCTGCGCCGAACTGCTTCTCTCCCTCCTTTACAACACTTAGCAGGAAGCCATGGAGGCCGAGTTTGGGTGTGTCGTGATGAGAGAGCGCCAGAGTGAATGGCTCGTTCAGTTCGAACTTCTTAGAGAGCATTGGCGGGGAGAAGATTGAGAGCAGGAGTGCTGGGATTCCCATCATGTTCCTAGGCGTGAAATCTGACAGCTTCACATCGTGTTCAAGAATCTCAATGGTGAAGTCCCTGGCCTGCAGGACCTTCACCCCCGAGCTGACGATCTCGTTCAGCTCTGTGTCGCGAATGGACCACCTGATTCGACCGATGGGTGCGGCTTCGTCTAAAGGCACCTCACTCCTCCAAGAACCCGTTGGGGACGACCTCGCCGTCGATGAGGGAGGGCCAGTGGATGATTGAGCCTTTGGCGATTTTTGTCCGCAGTTCCCTCCCTGTCCTGAGCTTCAGCAATTCCAAATCGAGCCGAAAGTTGTCAAACGTCTGCATCAGAACGCTTGTGTCTGCGAGGAATTCTGTTTTGACGATCTCGAAGTTCTCTTCGACTTTCGCGTCTTCAAAGGCAAGCTCACCGCGGCAGCGCATGGAGACTGCATGATTGGGTTTGTCAATCTTGAACATATCAAATCCAGAAGGGGCGCCAATCTCATCCTCGGATGCATGAAGGGAAAAGAAATCGAGATCCCATTCGCTCGCAAGGCGATGCGAGATTTTCAGCTTAAATCGGTCATCAAGATTGATCTCTTTGTAGACGTAGGTGTCCTTCGTCTTCCAAAGGAAGTTGAAGGGGAACGGTGCGTCAAGGCTGTCATCTGGCCTTTTGATCTCGATTTCGATGTTTTCCAGCCAGATAGGGCAGTCGTCTTCTGACAGGACGATGTCCTGATCCAAGTCTCGGACGATCCACTTGATGCGGCCGATGGGTCTGCTCTCGTTCATTCTGTTCCCGCCTGTCTACAGTATATGGCGGTTCTGGGAGGATTTCGGGTGCGGGTGGTGAATGCTGGCAATCGTCGTTCAGCTCTTGAAAACTGTCAATAGCAGCCCTCGGCCAGGCGGCAGGCGGTGCTCCATATCATGTAATAGCTCACAGCCATGGAGGCGGCCAGGACAGCGGCGGCGACGGCGATTCGGATGCCGAGTTTGCTGCCTTCTAGGCTGCGGTATGCAGCGCAGGATGCGGCCAACAGCCCGAAGTAAGGGAGGACGTTGATCAGGGGGCCGGACTCGATGCCGGACGTGAACCTGATCGAGATTGCTGTCAGGGCCGGGCTGATGGTCAGGGACAACAGAGTGAATTTCGAACTTGCCCAGAGCTTCTTGACGAAAGACTTTGGCCAGGCCCATATAGGGGCTCGACCGACTACTTTGCCATAGGGAAGGCTTGCTGGCTCTTGCGTGATCATAGGGGTTTCACGGCTCTCTCGTCTGCTTCATTATAGGGCAGATTGGGGATTGTGGGGCCATACGAGATTCGGGGCTGCTGGTCGGGCTACCAATCGGGCATGAACAGAAACGCGGCGAAGATAGAAGAGAAGAAGGAGATCGCTGTCACGAGGATTACGGCGGCTATTCTGAGGACCAGATCCTGTCCCCGCTGACTGAGGAACGCCAGATAGGCGGCGGCAATCATGCCGAGAAAGAACACATAGTCTGGAAGCTGGCCAACTACCATCAGTGAGTCAATGTAAGCGAATGTCGCGGTGATGACAGGTGCGACGGTCAGGGAGAGGAGGAAGACGGCCCCACGGTGTTTGATCGGCTTAGTGACGAGGGGTTTTTCTCGCTTCGTTTTGAGGGTCGGATCCCTCGGGTCTCCGTAGGGGAGGGTTGCGGGCTCTTGGTCTTTCATCTCTTGGCTGCTCTGCATGCTTGTCGTTAAAGAGTGGTTGATTGGGCTGTCAGAAGCCGGACGAGAGAAGTGCATAGACAGCTTCTGCGACGAATACGGACGTGATCACTGATGTCACCAGGGCTGCAATTGCCACACCGATCCTGGCGCCAAGCGACTGGCCTCTCTCGCTCATCCAGCCAATGACGCCTGCGGCGAGGATCCCAATGAAGATGAAGAGATCGAGGCCGTAGAACCAGCCGAATGTCTGCCCGATGTAGACCGTAGAGGCCGTCATGATCGGGCTGATCAGGAAGGCGAGCCCGACTGCAGCCCATCCTCTCTTGAGCGGGGAGGCGCGCAGTTCGGCAGAGGCTTTGCGCCTAGCGAGCCGTCTTCCGTCGGCATACGGATGATCTGCGGGCCCCTGATTTTTCATCTGTTTTCTGCTCCGCTGAGTTCATTATGGTCTGGATTTGGCGCGGGAGCGAGATTGTGTTTTCCTGTATCGTATAAGCAGATGCTGGAGAAAGGCATCGGAGAGGAAATCGTGAATAAAGGTCTTGCCGCAATCTTGATGTTGATGGTCACATATGCTGGGCACGGTACGGCAGCGACTGCGCAAGACGGCCTGAAGATACTCACGAAGGAGGCGTACTTCGAGATGGAGCACATCAGCGGCCCATCGGTTTCCCCGGACGGGTCAGAGATCCTCTTCACGAGGCGGCAGCCGGACATGATGACCGACAGCTACCGCACGAGCCTTTGGATAGTGGACGTTGACGGAGAGCGCAAACGCGAACTCATCGGAGCGGATTTTAGTGCGGGCTCCGCAGTCTGGTCTCCAGATGGGCAGCGGATCGCCTATGTCTCATATCGCAGCGGCAAAGAGCAGATTCACGCTATGTGGCCGGAGACGGGCCAGGTGTCGCTGCTCACGGACTTGGAAGGGCCTCCTAAGGGCCTCCGGTGGTCGCGCGACGGTGAGCGGATAGCCTTCAGCATGTTCGTCCCTGAACAGAAGGACCCTGCACTTTCAATTGCGATGCCGAAGCCCCCCTCTGGAGGGCGCTGGGGGAAGGAGGCCATCGTCATTGATCGCCTCAACTGGCAGGAAGATGGTGTCGGTGAACTGCTGGTAGGATCCAGCCACTTTTTCTCCGTCGATTCAGAGCAGGGTGGTGCACCCCTCAAGATTACGAGTGAAGACTACGACCGTTTTGATCACCGGGCGTTGTCGCCCGACGGTGTCTGGACCGCCCTTTGGACCAACAACGGACTCAG
>JALGYA010000222.1 GCA_029824475.1 Fimbriimonadia bacterium
AACTTCAAACTCGCTTTCCGGGGCATCCAAGACCTGATAACCCGATGTCCTGGAACCAAAAAACTCCGCAAGTTCTTTCGGGCTCCTCAATACGACTCTACTGATCACGAAGCCCTCCGTACTTGGAATGCATTTTTGCGGTGCGTCGCTTTGAGCGCTCAAGAACCTCTGACGGCGGTTCTCCAAACCGTTTGAAATAATTGCCCGCGAGCCGCCCTTGGTGCATCAGTCCACAGTCCATTCCAGCCTCTCCTACCGTCAGATCTTCCCGTCCGGATTGAAGAGCCTCCCGCAGCTTGAAGAACCTCCTATTTTCAAGGTAGGCCATAGGCGTGCGGCCAATCGTCTTTCTAAATGCGACTTGAAGGGAGCGAGGCGACACTCCCGACGCCTCCGCAACAGCCTCGAGCAATATCGGCTCACCTAGATTCTCTTCCATGTATGTTTGAGCGGAGAGCACGACTGGCTTGAGAGACTCAATCTCTGAGTTGCGCCGGGGGCTCCCTGTCGGGTGGACTAGATCAGCTGTCGCAGAAATCAAAGCGGCCTCCATAGGCTTGCTCGCAGCGCTCCGAAAGATGCACTGATTGCCGGCGCGGATCTTGGCTGCCAAGTGTAACGCAAGTCCTCGCAGGCCTCGAGAGGCCTCTTCATCGAAGCTGATCCACAGCGGTTTGCCGGAGATTTCATACCCGCGAGACTCAAGCTCGAATTCCAGCTTCAAGCGGTCCAAGCCCAATCTGCATGCGATGAACGGCCCAGTTGACTGGCGAAGTTCACACCCTGGTCCTGTGAGGACGCAGTCAGGGGCTTCCCTCTTCATCACCTTGTTACGGTGCTGGGTTCGAGTTCGACCTTCTTCGAGGAACATCAAGGAATAGCTGCTGCCTGAAATCGAGTACTCCGTCTCAAGCGTTACCGTCGACTGCAGGGACGAAATCAACGTTGACCCCAGGAAAGCAGAAATCGTGTCAATGCGAAATGGCTCAGTCCCAATTCGTTTTATCCGATAGCCCGAGACAAGCCTCCCCCACTGCTCCCAAAGTTGTTCTTCACTTTCGTAGCAAGTGTGTTTGATGACTGGCTCTTGATGCACGCTGCTCCACCGGCGCTAGTCTGCCATGTCGCTGGACGAAAGCCGCTTCAAAACGAGCCGCCGCAAGTGTTCTAGAACTATCTCCTCAAACTGCTCTTCGGACTCAAACACATGAAATGCGCCAACGTAGCTTGAGCCGTCCTCGGATTGCAATTGGCTTCTCAAGAAGGCGTCCAATCTGTCCTTTTGCTCGATGCTGTCCATGACAGCAGCTTTATCCGACAGGCCGATCATTTTCTCGGAGATCTTGCGGTAAAGCACAATGTCCGGGCTTCCCTTCTCATTGAAGCCCGCCATGGCGTCCTCGAATTCAAATTCAGAACCGGACCCGTACTTTGAGCCGTCAGGACGGCGGATGTGATCTGGTAGTTCGGTGCCCATCCTCGACCAGAAAATCCCCAAGTAGATCTCGGTGTCTCTCGGGTTGGTGATCTGGGATTGGAATGTTTCGGAGGCGACCAGCGGCTCCTCCTCCCAGAGAATGGGCACGAGGCGGACTCGACCTTGGAACTCGTCATTGAGAATGCCAATGACGCGCTTCACAGCCCGCCTTTCCGGGATCACGTCTCCCGGCGATGAGACAAACACGCGAAACTGCTTTGCGGTCTGCTGACGTAGGCGAGCCTTTTCAAGGCATGCCCCAATCCTGGCTCTAAGTAGAACCGGATTAAAGGGTTTGAAAATATAGTCTTCAGCCCCACGAAGGATGCTGCCGACGATGACAGAGGCGTCGTCCATTCCGGAAAGCATGAGGACCGGGATGGCGGCCCACCTCCGATCGGACTTGAGCTTGGCAAGCACCTCCTCTCCGCTCAGTCCCGACATCACCATATCGAGGAGAATGAGGTCGGGAGTCTGTTCTTCCAGCCATCCCAGCGCATCTTCTCCGCTTTCCATCACCACCGGTTCGTAGCCGTCTCGTTTGAGTCTTCTGGCGAGCAGATCGCGGTTGGATGCATCGTCGTCAACCACCAAAATCTGCCCGCCTCGAGCAATCTCAGATACGGCAGGAAGTTCTTGGTCTAGACTCGAAATTGACTCATCGACGTGTTTCTCTTCGGGCTCAGCAGTCGTGACAATGAGGCTGTCGTCCGTCAAGCCGTCGAGGAGCCGAACAATGGTGCTGCAGGCGTTGTCGATCTTAGCGAGGTCAGCGGTCAAATCGTCATCATCCGCATCCTCGGCCTGATCGAGGAGGATGCCGCAGTAACCCGCTGTCTCAGTCAACTGCTGGCGCAGCAAGTGCTTTGTCTGAACCAGATCAACCTCCGCTAAGGAGGCTTTGGACGCACCCAGGCCTTCATCGATCAGGCCAATCATCCGCTCCCCAGATCGGCGAACCCGCTCAAGATCGTCGACCATTTCCCGCGACGAAGAGTCCTCCAAGTCTTCGAGGATCATCTCGCTGTAGCCCATGATCTGGCCAACAGGATTCCTAAGGTCGTGCCGCACACTCGCTAGCCGCTTCTGGAATGCCTCTTTTCTGGATTCGATTTCGGCGCTCAAGCGCTGGGTCCTCCGCAGTGAATTATAGCCATCTCAGAACTCGGACGCCTCGACGGATTCACTTCCGGTTCGGCTGCACGTGCCGCTAATCAACTCTGCTACCCGAGGAGCGCCTCGATCTTTCCAAGCAGCCGTTTGAGATCCACCGGCTTGGTATCGTAGTCGTCACAGCCGGCTTCCATGGTTTTTTCTTTATCGCCTGCCATTGCGTGAGCGGTGAGAGCGATGATCGGAATTGACTTGGTGGCGTCATCAGCCTTGAGGATCCCAGCAGCCTCCCAGCCATCCATGACCGGCAGGCTCATATCAAGAAGAATGATGTCCGGGCTGACTTGTGACGCCATGTCCACACCTTGCTTGCCATCAACGGCCATTTCGACCTCGTGGCCTCGCTTCAGCAGCCTTCGCGACAGCATATCGCGGTTCATTTCGTTGTCTTCAACTAGTAGGATTTTGGCCATCGAATTCCTTCTTTGTAATTGGTTGTACCACCTCGTATTTTATGAAATCGCCCACCGTGCCTGAATTCAAGGCCGCTAGGGGCAGCCATCTCAATCAATGCCAAACGACATTTCGAAGCAGGAGCCCTTTCCAACCTCGCTCTTCGCCGTTAGATCCCCGCCCATGAGTTGGCACAACTTACGGCTCAGCGGCAGGCCGAGTCCAGTACCGCCATAGTTCTTCGTCGTTGACTCGTCCGCCTGTGTAAATTCTTCAAACACGTGGTCTATCTTGTCCTCCGGAATGCCAATTCCTGTGTCTGAAACAGCTACATACGCTGTTCTGCAGCCAGCAGCCACCTCGATGCGAGCAGTGACGCTGATCACTCCGGACTCCGTGAATTTGGAGGAATTGGATATCAGATTTAACAGGGTTTGGCGCACCTTAGTGACGTCTGCGTGCACAACGCCAATTGGCGGATCGACCTTGTTTTCGAGGCTGTTTCCATTCTTGGCAACGAGCGTCTGCACTGTCGCTTCAACGTCAGCGATCATATCGTCCAGGCTGAAGTCTTCACGGAAAATCTCCATCCGGCCAGCCTCGACCTTCGAGAGATCTAGGATGTCGTTGATGAGGGCCAGTAGGTGAGAACCAGAGGATTGGATTTTGTTCAAATCCGGCACATACTCTTCGTTTCCGTCCATCTCTGCGTCTTCCGCCAGCATCTCACTGTAGCCGATGATCGCATTCATAGGAGTACGCAGTTCGTGGCTCATATTGGCCAGGAATGCGCTCTTTGCAGCGTTGGCTTCTTCAGCCTCCGCCATGGCTTCGCCAAGCTGCGCGGTTCTTTCTTCAACTGCCTGTTCAAGCTCCTCTTTGTGCTTCAACAGCTCCTGGTTCTTGGCCTCAATTTCAATCATGAGTTCTGCGACGCTCTTTTTCTCCAGAACATCTCGAATGCGATGAATCGCGTTGGTCCCTACCGGCATACGCGATCTCCTTTCACAGATCCGAACTAGATGCGGGCTAGAATCCCCTTCCTTCGGCAGCCCCCAGAATGATCCTAGATCGGGTGCGCTTCCGAGCGGAGCATCCGACTCAAATGTGAGGTGAATTGAGGATTCAATGTCTGAATCAACCATGTCGATCGCCAGGCGAACCTGCGAGTCCTGCAGCAGTATCCATCGGACCATTTCTGATACGGCAACAGAGAATCGTGCTGCCTGCGAATCGGATTCACCAATTGCCCGGAAGCACTGCTGCACTTTCCGCCTCGCGTCATAGACTCCCGCTTCGGAGTCGATGGAGATAACGCCTAAATGCTGATTCATGTGATATTCACCACCATGCAGGTTGCGTCATCGTGGCTCTTTCCGCACTTATCAACCAGTGCTTTTGCGGCCGCAGATGCTGAAGATTTTGAGGATGCAGGAAGAGATTCCAGATCAGATCGATCAGAAAGACCGTCCGTGTGGAGCAAGATGCTCTGGCCAGGTCTCAAGGTTACTGAGTGAACTTGAAGGGATCGGAAGGAACTGCCTAGAGTGCCCGCCGTGGCAGCTAGCGTTTGGCCTGCTCCTCCCATCACTTTCATCGAGGTATGCCCGACTGTCGCGGCCGGCATA
>JALGYA010000223.1 GCA_029824475.1 Fimbriimonadia bacterium
GATGGTGATCTTGCCAAGTTCAAAGCCACCTTCGAGGAGCTGGACGGCGTCGTTGATGCGCTGGGTGTCGGCGGAGCCGATATCTGGGTTGTTGTCGGTGACCGCAAGTACGCCTTTCGCCAGATTAAATCACTGATATCGGGTGTTAAAACAACACCTATCGCAGACGGCAGCGGCCTGAAACACACGTTAGAGCGCGAGGCGATTCTGTCTCTCAATAGGGAAGGAATCGTGGACTTCGCCAATGAGAAGGTGCTGCTGGTCTCTGCAGTTGACAGGTTTGGAATGGCTCAGTCTCTGGCGAGTGTCTGCCCGAATGTCGTCTTCGGCGACATCTGCTTCGGCATCGGCCCAAAGATCCCGGTTCGAACCCTAAGAGGCGTCCAGTTGATGGGGCGTCTGCTCCTCCCGATCGTCACCAATCTGCCTTTCAAGTGGTTCTATCCAACGGGCGCAAAGCAGAAGGAGCGCGTGCCGAAGCATCCGAGCCTGTTCAACGAAGCCACGGTGATCTGTGGAGACTGGCACTACATTCGGCGCTACTCGCCGGACAGGCTGGACGGCAAAACGATTATCACCCAGACCCTGCGCAAAGACGACCTTGAGATGCTCAAGAATGCCGGAGCGGCGCGGGCGATCACAACGACACCGGTGATGGGAGGCGAGACTTTTGCGACCAACGTCATGGAGGGCGTGATCTGCGCTCTGCTGCGAAAGAAGCCCCAGGATGTCGCGGAACAGGAGTATCTCGACGTATTGAAACGCTTGGACTGGAAGCCGAACGTGATCCCCCTGCAGGGCGATTAGCGGCACTTCGGTACAATTGGCCCGACCTCAGGAAAACAGCTTTGACTCGATTCGCCTTCATCATCCACCCCATGGAAGCACGGGATATTGCGCGCAAAATTAAGCCCGCAAAGTTTGTTCCGGCGCCGATTCTGGAAAAGCTTCTTGCGAAGAAGAAGCCGTGGGTCCAGTGTGAAGTTTCGGGCATCAAGGGCATCAATGGGGCTGAAACAAGCGGCTTCCTCGTCGTCTGCCCAGCGACGGCCCATATGCTGAGTACCAGGCCTGCTGAGGACTCCTACAACATGATCAGCGACGCGATCGCACTGTGCGAGCGCGAGGGCGCTGAGATAGTTGGTCTGGGCGCTTTTACTGCGGTTGCTGGCGACGGCGGCGTGACCGTTGAAAAGCGGGCGAATATCCCAGTGACAACGGGGAACAGCTACACCGTGGCAACGGCGATTGAAGGCACGCTCAAGGCCTGCGATCTGGTCGGAATCAATCGATCAGAGGCTGTGCTCGCCGTAGTCGGCGCATCCGGATCCATCGGCAGAACCTGCAGTCAGATCATGGCGCCTGAGTTTTCACGGACTCTCCTGGTCGGACGCGATGCAGCACGGACTGAAGCAGCTGCCGAAGGCGTGATGCGAGGCGAGGCAACCACCGATATTTCGCGAGTGAAAGAGGCCGACGTTATCGTCACTGTGACCAGCGCGGACACGGCTGTGATTGAGCCTGATCACTTAAAGGTCGGTGCAGTCGTCTGCGACGTTGCTCGGCCCAGAGATGTCTCCCAGAGAGTCGCCAAGACTCGACCCGACGTTCTTGTGATTGAAGGCGGGGTCGTAAAAGTGCCTGGCAAGCCCGACTTCGGCGTCGATTTTGGCTTCCCGCCGGGAACGGCATACGCCTGCATGTCTGAGACTTTCATGTTGGCCATGGAGGACCGCCTCGAATCTTTCACCATCGGCAAAGATGTCTCCATCGAGCAGGTGAAGGAGACGCAGGAGATGGCGGCTCGGCTCGGCTTCGAGCTCGAAGGATTCCGCGCGTTTGAGAAGGCCGTAGAGGAAGAGTCGATCCTGCGGACTAAGGCCGCAAGGCTTCAGCCAGCATAATGGTTTCGCTTCAGGACGTCCAGCTCAGTTATGGTGCAAAAGAGGTGCTTCGCGGCATCACTCTTGAAATCGAGCAGGCCGAAATCCTGGTCATCATGGGAAGCTCAGGGGCAGGCAAGACTTCGCTCCTCAAGTGCATCGCTGGCCTCGAAACGATGACGGGCGGAGAGATTCTGCTTGACGGCATCTCAGTGAGCAAAGACCCTGCAGGAGCTCATCAGAAGCTCGGTTTTGTGTTCCAGTACGCTGCGTTGTTTGACTACCTGAACGTGTGGGATAACGTGCTTTTTGGAGCGAAGCGGATGCGCAAGATCAGCTTCGAAGAGCGGCAGGAACTGGTGGCCGGCAGACTCGAAGAGGTCGGTTTGACCGGCACGGAAGAGCTGATGCCGAGCGAGCTGTCAGGCGGCATGAAGAAGCGTGTGGGCTTAGCCAGGGCCCTGGCGCTTGAGCCTCAGGTGATCCTTTACGACGAGCCGACAAGCGGGCTCGATCCTGTAACCGCCTTCGCGATCGATCAGCTGATTGTTGAGACCCGTGACAAGCGCGGCGTGACAAGCATCGTCGTCTCGCACGACGTCACTTCAATCCTGCGGGTGGCGGACAGAATCGCCTTCCTTGATGAAGGCGAGATCGCGTTCCTTGGCTCAGCGGAAGAGTTTGAGGCGAGCACGTACGGTCCGATCCAGGATCTGCTCGCCAAGTCTCGCGCCGAAACATTCAGTCAGCCTTGATTCCGCCCCAGAGCGGCGGCATCAGGCCTTTTTCCCACTTCGCCAGTTTCGCTTTGAGCCGCTTGACAATCTCCGGCTTCTCTGAGGCGAGATCCTTGGTTTCACCCAGGTCATCCTCTAAGTCGTAAAGCTCGGCATCTGCACCCTCAACGCGGTTCCAGACGAGCTTCCAATCGCCGTCTCGGATGGCAATCTTGTCGTCGCCGCTGTTCTGATCCGCCCGACCGCCGGATCGCCAATAGAGCTCACGATCACCTAAGTCTTCATCGTCCCCCTTCAGGAGGGAAGTCAGGCTGAGCCCATCGATGCCCTCTGCTTTGCCGCCCGCGAGGTCGACAAATGTCGGCAGGAAGTCGAGCGAAATGATTGGCGTTTCAGTGTCTGAACCGGCTTCAATCTGGCCTGGCCAGCGGAATGCCATCGGCACACGGCTGCCGCCCTCGTAGACCGTTCCTTTGCGGCCGTGAAGCGGCCCGTTGTTTGCGCCGACCTGGGTTTGGCCGCCGTTGTCGTTGGTGAAGATGACGAGGGTGTCGTCATCGATCCCCTCAGTCTTCAGGGCTGCCATCACTTTGCCGACGTTGTCATCCAGCGAGCTGATCAGCCCTGCGTATCTGCGCCGTCGTGGATTCACAAACTCCAGCTCTTCCAGCCAGTCTTCATCCTCCTTTCGGGGTTGAAGCGGGCCGTGCGGGGAAGTGAATGATACGAAAAGGAAGAACGGCTCGTCGCTCGCAGACTTGATGAACGAGACCGCTGCGTCGCCAAACCTGTCGGTTACGTAGCCTTCTTCTGGCTGCGGCTCACCATTGATCTGGATCACACGGTGGGCTGTCGGATTTTCGTAAGGATGGTAGCCGCGCGATCCTTGAAGAAGCCCGTGAAAGAGGTCAAATCCCCTCTTATTCGGCTGATAGGGACCGGGATAGCCGAGGTGCCATTTTCCGATTAAGCCTGTCGTATAACCCAAATCGCTGAGTCTGTCAGCAACGGTCGTCTCCTCCAGCGACATCCCGCCGCGCATATAGCCGGGCGGGATGTTGTTCTGGTGCCCAAAGCTCGACTGGTACTTGCCCGTCATCAGCCCAGCCCGGCTGGGCGAGCAGACCACGCCGGACATGTAGCCCTGATGCGCGATCATGCCTCCATGCGCCAGCTTGTCGATGTGGGGTGTCAAGTCCTTGACGTCGTCTGCAGCGTATCGCTGGAACCCAAAGTCAGCCCAACCGGCATCATCTGAGAAGAGGACAACGATGTTCGGCTGCTTGGCCTGCTGCGATAAGAGGACTGCTCCGAGGGCTGCGGTAATCATGTCAAGGCGCTCCGTAGACGTTGGTTGACGTCGTACGGAACATTATGTTTAGTCGAGCCCAGCCCAGTCGGACCAGGCCCGCTGGATATCGAATCTCACCGGGTCACCTTCGTGCAGGACGATGCGATACCGGAACGTGATCTTTGTCTGACCCGGCACCACGAAAGCACCTGTTGGCTTATCGCCAAAGTCCTTCGCGCCGAAGGGGTTGGCGGTCGCGAGCCCGTAGGCCCTGGCGTGCCACCATGTGGGGAAGCTGGGGTTTGCCGGGTGGTCAAACATCGCGAAGCCGAGCTTCTTGCCCTCGATCTCGCCCCAGTACGCGATCCAGTGTGCACGCTTGCCCCAGACATTCTTGTCTCTGGTTCCGTCGCTGTTGACGGCCTTGCCGGTGACGTCTTTGACGCCTCGCCCACGGTCTTCGTCCATACGAAGCTTGGGGTGCATTCTCAACGCCATCGTCCCCTCTTTGGTCTCGCCGAAGATCAGCCCGGTTTCACCTGGAGCGGCCTGGAGTTCGACTGTCCAGTCGATCGCCCTGCTGCCATCTTTCATGAGTTCAAAGCCGATCTTGTAGACGCCTTTGGCGACTGGTTTTCCATCGGGCGCGTTCCAATCCGTGTTCAGAATCACTCCGGGCAGATTGTGTACGGCGCCGGTCTCCGCATTCGTGACCTCAATCTTGCCCATGCCCTCGCCTTCGAGCCAGAAAT
>JALGYA010000224.1 GCA_029824475.1 Fimbriimonadia bacterium
TGCCAGTGCATGCCGGCGGTGTTCTTGTCGTACACCTGGATGCGGTACATCCCGACGTTGCACTTGCCGGTGTTCGGGTCGTGCGTGAAAACCAGCGGGAGGGTGATATAGGGGCCGCCATCTTCTGGCCAGCAGTTGAGCACAGGCAGCTCGGTGAGGTCGATCTCGTCGCCCATCTGCACAACCTCCTGGCTGATGCCGCTGCGGACGGTCTTAGGTGGGGCGTGCTTCACTTCGTTTAGCAGCTTAGGCAGCGCTTTGAGCGCCTCAATCCCCTTGGGGAGTTCGGGTTTGAGCAGGGATGCGATCCGCTCCGCGTGCTCTTCAAAATCGTCACAGCTCAGGGCCATCGACATCCGCTTGCGCGAGCCCATCGTGTTGATCGCGACGGGATACTTGTAGGAGGTCTCCGTCTGCGGCCGGATCGCCGGGTCGATGGTCGGGTTGTTCATCACCGCGCTCATCGGGTTGGGCGTGCCGTGCCGCTGGGGGAGCCCCGCCGGATTCTCGAACAGCAGCGCTGGCCCATCGGCCTTCATCACCCGGTCCGCGATCTCAGTGATCTCCAGGTGCGGACTCACCGGTTCGGTGATCCGCTTAAGCTCGCCCGCCGCCGCGAGCGCCTCGAGGTAGTGCTGAAAATCGCTGTACGCCATCGAGCGCTAGTTTACGCTAGGTGTGGCAGGTGACTGGGATTGCTGGAGAGAATCGCGCCACTCCTCTAAAACCGTTGTAACATCTATTACGGTGAGTAATGAAGGAAGAGAATCGTGTGCGGCCCGCAGCATTGAAGTTCGAATAGTCATCCAAGATGAGGGAGAGGAAGTCCTTGGTCAGGATCGCGATCTTTGTGGCTACTCAATGGCAGTAGATCATGTGCTGGAAGTGAGCAGGGAAGACGTCGATAGCGAGGGTGTTGATTTTCTACAGCGGGCATTTTGCCAGCCAGCCGAGTACAAGAGCCTCGAAATCACCTGCCCAGTCAACGGTGCGGTCGACTTGTCACCGATCCTCGATGCGCTGAGTCAGGAGCGGCTTGAGAAAGCTCGCATCGCTCTTCATCGGTGCTATGTACCAGCTCTCATGCTAGATCGGCTCATTTCAAGCTTCTACGGAGTCCTCCTCATCGGCTGTGTGCTTGGCCCCGGCTGGGATGGAAAGAAACGCGATGACAGCAATTGCGAGAGCCTTCAACTGGTCGCGTGTGTTGCAGCTCCTCGTTCTGGCGATGCGCTTGGCCGTGCAGCCTGGCCCAAGCTGACTTCGCTGTCCGTTGACCAGAATCGTTTTTGTCGAAGGCTGATCCCCAAGGCGATCGAACAAGCCCCCATAGTCCTGCATGAGAACAGCTTTGAGGCAAATCCGTCGGACCTGATGCAGGCATTTTTGGCAAGAACAATAGGCGAGCTGGAGATCAGCGATTGGAGGGAATCTCCTCGGCTGGATCAGCTGCCTGTCCTGCGAGACTTGACGCACCTCAATATCTCCGGCACGGAAACAACACAGGAAGACCTGGATTGGATTACAAGGCAGTCGGCCGTCGAGGCCGTCAGCCTCTCTTGGTTTCCCGAAACCGAGCTTCAATGGGAATCTCTGGCCAAATTGTCCGGCCTGGAGTTCTTGGGCGTTACGAGCACTACTTTCTGTGATGACGAGCTCGAGAGGGTTCTTGAATGTACTGAGCTCGTGTCTCTTTGGACGTACTACTCCCAGGTGACATCAGCATCTTGGGGCCGCATTTTGCGAAACTCGAGCCTGAAATCGGTCTGGTTGTCTTCGGAGACTCTTGAAGGCGAACCGCCCAAAGACCCCCCCGCTGAGACTGGCTTGAAAGAAGTCGTCGCGATGAACGTCGGCCCATCCAACATGGTATTCCTCCGAAAACTGATGGAGCCTTATCCCGACGTCAATGTTGTTGAAATGTAGTATGCCAGCCTATTCAGCGGCAAGAATCCGCTCCGCCAGCTCCGCTGGCTGATCGCCAGCGAGCTGCGCGTGGCGCTGCCCGCGAATTGTGATCAGGATCTGTTCTCTCTTGACTAGGGTTTGTTGCATATTGTACAATTTGCAACATGATTCGTCAGGTGGACGTGCTTGTGGCTCTGAAGATCCAGTCCGATGGGCTGAGGTCACCCTACGAAAAGCTGGGCAGGGGGATTGGAATCGATCGTGCCCAAGCACTCCGGGCCGCGAGGCGTCTCCGGCAGGCAGGCCTGCTGGGCAATGACGACTCCATAAGGGCCAAGGCCCTCGCTGAAGCGCTCATCTATGGAGTCAAATACTTCATACCGGCGGATCTCGGCCCAATTGTCCGCGGCATCCCGACTGCTTATGCTGCTCCTCCTTTATCCGAGCACATCGCTGCCTCGGATGATCCTCCTCCAGTTTGGCCCCACGCGGAAGGAAACGTGCGCGGCCAATCGGTCAGCCCGATCTACAAGACAGCGCCAGATGCAGCCCTTCGAGACCCGGTCCTCTATGAATACTTGGCGCTGCTAGATGCAATTCGAATCGGAAGAGCACGTGAATCAAACCTTGCCAAGGAACAGATATGTCTCCGGCTCGGAGTCGAGGTATGAAGGACACAGCCGCAACGAGGACTCTCGCCCAAGCCGCTGCGGCGCTCGGAGAACTCAAAGATGAAGTTGTGTTTATTGGCGGGGCAGTTGTTGACCTTCTTTTGTCTGATCCCGCCAGCCCTCCACAACGAGCCACTGAGGACGTAGATGTCATCCTGACGCAAGTAAAAACCCTCACTGACTACTATGCTGTCGAAGAGAAACTGCGCCATGCAGGTTTTCACCAAAAACCTATAGACGGAGTCTTGTGTCGATGGCACGGGCACGGTTTTCGATTTGACATCATGCCCGTGGACGATGCGGGTACCGGCAGCGTCAATCCATGGTATCAGTCTGCCGTAGACAATGCAGAGGAGCACGTATTGCCGGGCGGCCTCACCGTGGAAGTGATCGACCCACCACACTTTCTGGCGACGAAGCTGGTTGCCTTCCAAGATCGGGGCATGGCGGACATCTTTGCCAGTCACGACCTTGAAGATATTGTTGGCGTGATAAATGGCCGAGAGACTATCAGCGAGGAAGTCTCTGATGCCCCAAAGGAACTGCGTGACTATGTTGCCGAGAGCCTTAGGGAATTGATCGGATTGCGCAGCTCCAAAGAAGCTATTGAGGGCCATCTGGGCGCAACCGATTCAAGTCTTGACAGGCGTGATGTTGTCCTGGCGAGAATTGAGATCATAGCTGCGATTGGTTAGCCCGTGCCATCGATGACAGGCAGATTCAAGTTCTAACTAAGACCCAGAATCCGCGAAGCCAGCTCCGCTGGCTGATCGCCAGCGAGCTGCGCGTGGCGCAGCTCATCGACAAGCCACAGCTCGGCTCCGCTAGCTTCGGCCAGGTCCTCGGCGTGCGAAAGATCAAACAGCCGATCCTCATGCCCATGGATCACCAGCGACGGGCCCTCCCAGGTGGCAGCCGCATCCACTGGCCGAACCGATGACGCATCTAACCCACCCATGCGGTAAGCGAACCACATCACCGGGCGCATTACGCTTTTCCGCCACCCAAAGACAGCATCCATGAACTCCTCGTTCGCCTCATCCAGAGTTGAGAATGCCCCCTCAGTGATCACCACGTCGAACAGTTCAGGCTCAGCCGAAGCCGCCAGCCAGGCAGCCGATCCGCCCAACGACACACCAAACACCACCACCCGAGGAAGAACCAGATATTGAGATCGAGCCCACTGAGCAGCCGAGACAATCTCCGCAGCCTCGCCAGGCCCAAAGCCGACCATCGCGGCGTGACTCGAATCCTGGCCATGCATGGCAGGTACGACAACTTCCGCAGATTCCGATAGCAGGGGGATCAGGTCGACAAAATGGTCGCGGTTGCTGCCGTACCCGTGCGCCAAGATCACCACCGTGTCGTGTGAAGGCGTACCAGCCGCCAGCCCAGATGAAGCCCAGGCCACCAGGTTGTGCGGGTCGTGGTCAATGACGACATCGGAACACGAAGCAGGACGCTCCACCGAGACCAGCCGCGCTGGCCGGACATAGCTGCGGGCCAGAAACCAGCAGAGGGCCAAATGAAAAAGCGGAAGAGCGGCCAGGTAGATCAATATCCTCTTCCTGAGCGCTTTCCGCTTTTCCATGGCTCTAGCTTAGCAGCTAGAAACCGATTCCGACGCTGATTCCGAAGTGTTTCATCTTGATCAGCATCGCGCTGTAGTTGATGGTTTCGGTTTTGTAAGTGAGCAGCGCGTGGGTGTTTCGCCCGTCGTGCATGCCCAGCAGATCCCATTCCGGATCGAATGCGATGTTCAGCCCTGCGGGGACCAGGAACCTGTCTTCCCATTCCGAATAGCTAAGGCCAACATACGGCGCGAGATTCGTGCCTTCAATCGACTTGGCTGCCGTGACGAAGTAGGCCTGCGTGCCAGCGGGGCTGAAGATGCGGTCGCTGCTGGTGCCGATCGAGATGTGCGGCTGGTCGGCCGTCTCCTCGTTGATCACCCAGTTGAACAGCGGGCCGAGCTCATCGGCTGCCGGATTCGATTCGACGCCGACCAGGAGCAGCGGGTTCACGCGGTACATCAGCGTGGTGCGCAATAGGGGCCGCTCGGCTG
>JALGYA010000225.1 GCA_029824475.1 Fimbriimonadia bacterium
GGGCGAAGTGCTCGCTGCCATCGACAGAACCGGCCGGCGGGACAGCACGCTTGTGATCTTTGTGGCGGACAATGGTCCGGACGAGACCGTGTCATCAGCGGGGGACAGCGGGTATCTGCGAGGTGCAAAGCACTCGCTTTATGAAGGCGGCGTGCGAGTGCCGTGCGTCATGCGTTACCCAAACATGTTTGAGCCAAATACGACCACGTCGAAAGTTGTGAGTGCACTGGACCTCTTCCCAACACTGGCTGGGCTGGCGGGTGCAGAGACACCTGGTGGACTCGACGGGATGGACTTTATCGATATTCTTGACGGCACCAATCAGCAGCAGCGGAGCTTGATCTGGCGTCAGGGAGCGACGAGGTCGATCCGCCGCGGCGACTGGAAGCTGATCGGCAAGCAGCTCTTCAACGTAGTGAGTGATGTCTCGGAGACGACGGATAGAGCGGCAGACCTGCCAGGGCTGGCAGCGGCGCTCAAGGCCGATCGGGAACGGCTCTTCGCAGAGATGAAATAAGAGGCTCCTGACACAAAAAAACTCCCAGCCCTCCTCTGGTTTGAACCTGAGGAGGACGTGGGAGCGGTCCTTACGAACCGGTCTTATTCCTTGAGATAAGGAAAGTTGGTGCCCTTCTGGCGAGCCTCTTTAGCTTCGATAAAATGGAGCGCTTCGGGGTTCGCAACGATCCGTTCCTTCTCAGCCTCGGCGGCTTCAATGTTATAAAAAGTGCCGATATGATATCCCGACGGTGTTTCCAGAATGAACACGCTTCCCGATTTGACAATCACGATGCGATCTGATTCCTCACTCATTCATGAGCCTCCGCTTATATCGTAACAAACAAAACGGGAAATGCGGCTGCTATTTTGTGGAAAGTTTGTGGATTCGCGCCAGTCTCTCGGGTTCAGAATCTTTGAGCCACCCCATCTCTGAAAGAAGGCGGTGAGCCTCCTTGAAGTAGGGGACAGCCTCATCGTGCCGATCCAGAGCATAGAGGCACTCCGCGATCTCTTCCTGAGAGAATCCGTCTTCGACCTCCGCAGCCTTGAGCTCAATTGCCAATTCAAGCTGTCTTTCAAGCGCTTCTTTAAACCTGCCCAATGACCTGAGGCAGCGGGCGACAGACCATTTGGCGATCTGAATCGGACGGTCTCCGCCCCGAATTGTCCAGGCTTCCAGCGCCTTCTCAAACTGAGGGAGCGCTTCTTCAAAGCGGTCTGCATCGTGGTACGTCCAGGCCAAATTGTTGTAGACCGGTCCAGCCCACTTTTGAACCTGCTCGTCCTCGGCAGTATTGATGAGCTCAATGCAGCGGATTGCCCACTGGATCGACTCTTCGGTTGGAGAGGCGATGGCGAGCATGTGAGCCGCGTCGGCAGCCAAGAACTCAAGTCCAGCCTCTTGGCCTTCTTCGAAAGCCGTCTGGAAGTAGGGAAGGGCCTCAGAAGGATTCCCTGAGGAGTTCTTCACCCTGCCGTGTTCTAGAGCCATGCGTACCACGAGCTCAGCACCTTCATCATCAGACTCGATGCTGTCGAGCCGAGCCTTGGCCTCTTCAAACTTGCCCATGAGCCCGAGACAGCGCGCTGCCTGGGTCAGAAGTCGTCCACGCCCTTGCGGATGCTGATCAGCCAAACTCAGGAACCGCTTTTCGGACTCTGCGGGGTTCTCGAAATCCCAATTGAGATCTATGATCTGGCTGATCGTCATGCTTTTGGGAGGAGTCTGATGCTCCTCAAGTTCATCAGTGCGCCGGTCACTATCACGGGTTTGACGGTGAGCGTCTTCTTGCCCGATGTTGACAGGTCGATCGTTCCAGGGAAGACCGTTTTGAATGTCCTCCATCCCCCTGTGAAGGAGGCCTCAATTATCAGTTTCTGGTCATCAATCAGGATTTCGGCTGTTCCGCCGTTTTCTGCTGCGACGGCCAATTCAACTTCCACGACGTAGGAGCCGGGAGTCTTAAGGTTGAATTCCCAGCTCACGGTATCTGCCTTATTGGACCAGAACCCGAGCCAATCTTCTTCTGGCTTGAGTGTGTGGCCGTCCACTTCAGCGTAGAAGGCGGGAAGCTCAACTCGACCACTTCGGTCCTGATTGACACTGGCATCCTCGACACTGAGCTCACCGACGTACGAAATCGTCACCACACTCGCGTACTTATTGGGGGCATCTTTTGGCAGGTCGAGGGTCAACTCACCGTCTTCCTGGTCAAAAGCAATCGGTCTACCTCCTGCCGACATCAGATGAGCACCTGTCACCGTGCTGCCGATCCCCGGAAGGGTGATTTCGCCGCCGGGCCATTCGTGCAGGTGCAGATAGAGCTTTCCGGGCCGCTGCGTCCAGCGGTAGGGGCTGCGACTGAATGGGCTGGCTGTCGTGCCGTAGATCGCAGATCCGTGAACGTCAAGCCAGTCGCCCATCGCTTCTAAGCGGTCCACGCTGGGTGCTGGGATCTTGCCTTCGGCGGTCGGGCCGACGTTGAGGAGGAAGTTCCCGCCCTTGCTGGCGATGTCCGAGAGCTTCTGAATCAAGTCCTCTTTGGACTTCCAGTTGTGGTCCTTGGTTTTGAATCCCCACGTGTCGTTCATCGTCATACAGGACTCCCAGTCGATGCCAGGCAGGCCGCGCGCTGGAATCTCCTGCTCAGGAGTGCCGTAGTCGCCACGGTAGCCGCCCTCTTTCGTCAGCCCCTGCATGCCTGCCCGGCCTTTATCGACACGGTTGTTGACGAGGATGTCCGGGTCGAGGCTGAGGCAGTAGTCGTAGAGGTCGATGCCCATTTCGTGGGTCCAGACCTGCTCCCATTCGCCGTCGAACCAGAGCATTGCGACATCGCCATAATCGCCGCCAACCAGCTCTTTGATCTGCGCCTTCATGTACTCGATGTACCTCGGCATGTTGGTCGGCCCCTGTTCCGGTCGCGGATCCCAGCCGGGGCGCTGGCCGTAGTCAGGATGCTGCCAGTCCATGATCGAGTGGTAGAAGCCGAGTTTGACGCCGTGTTCAGCGCAGGCCTTGGCGAGCGGCTTGAGCAGGTCCTTGTTGTACTTGCTCGTCATGACGTCGTAGTCGCCAACTTCAGAATCCCAGAGGCCGAAGCCGTCGTGATGCTTGCTCGTGATGACGATGTACTTCATCCCGGCATCTTTGGCAATTCGCACCCACTCGTCGGCGTCGTAGTCGTACGGGTTGAAGTCCTGGCGGATCTTCTGGTAGTCCTCATACTTGATCTTGCCGCGGTTCATGATCCACTCCCCGATGCCGCCGACATCCTTGCCTTCCCACACGCCGCCAGGCACGGCGTAGAGACCCCAGTGGATGAACATGCCGAATCGGGCTTCACGCCACCAGGTGATGCGCTCTTCCTTGGGCAGGGGTTGGCTCTGGAGAGCAGGGGACGCGGCCATCGCCGCGACAGCACAGAGGGCGCTGATCATGGTTCTGATTATGCCCAAAGCAGAGCAGGCCAAGCCGTGTGGCTTGACCTGCATCCTATGTTCCCGGAGAGGGAGGCTACTTCTTCACGCGCTCGAAGTCGAATTCAGTGGCGTCTTCCCATTCGCCGTCTTCGATCTTCAACTCCAGTTTGAACGTGATCTTATCGTCAGATTTCTTCGTGAACTTGATCCGGCTCTCGGATGTGCCTCCCGGTGAGCGCCACGGCTTGTTGTCTATGCTGAGGACACTGCCCTTCAGTTCTCCCTCGCCAACCCTGGGTTCGGGGGAGAAGTTGGTGTAAGCGGATGACTTGTACTTCTTGGAGTCAGCGTCGTAGCCCATCATCATCAGCTCGGTGAAGATGACCCCCACATCGAACTCCTGCTGTGTCTGAGCCTTCATAAACATGCCCTCCCATGAAACTGACATTGTCGCGTCCATCTTCATGGCTTGGCCCATGACGGTGAAGTCCGTATTGGCAGCCTTCCAGTCGCCCACCATCCAGTCGAGCTTCTTGAGTTCTGCGGAGGGGCCGAGTTCAGGGACGTCCTGTGCAATGGAGGCTGCGGCAGCGCAGGTGCAGAGGAGGAGAAGGCCGAGTTTTCGCATGATCGAATGTTTATACTTGCTGGCCTTCGAAAATGTCGCTGGCTTAAAGAAGCCAGGCCAAGCCCGGTGGCTTGGCCTGCTGCCGGATGAACGGCTGACGCGCTATTTCTTGACGCGAGTGTAGGTGGCTTCTGAAGCGAGTTCAAAATCGCCGCCGCCCATCTTGAATTCGAGCTTGAAATGGACTTCGTCGTCCGACTTCTTCGTCAACGTAGCCCGGCTGATGGAGTCATCGCCCATGATCGCCCAGGGCTTGCTCGTCATCACAAGAACGTCACCCTTTAGCGCTCCTTCCTCTATCCTTGGGTCCGGGCTCAGGTTGGTGTACGCAGACGATCTGTACTTCTCCGATTTTGCGTCATAGCCGAGCAACATCAGTTCGGTCATAACGAGGCCACCGAAGTCGTTTATGCCCTTTGTTTTGAGGAACTGGCCCTCCCAAGAGATGGTCATCGATGACGTGACCATCATGGTCATTTCGCCAATCCGGAACTCTGTCGGTTCTGCTTTCCAGTCGCCAACCATCCAGTCCAGTTTAGTCAGCTCAGCGGGGGGAGTTGTGGTTGGCGGCTCCTGGC
>JALGYA010000027.1 GCA_029824475.1 Fimbriimonadia bacterium
CAACTCTTTCAATCTCAACGGCCGTCCTGCTATCAGCAGGGCGGCCTATTTTGCATTGGGGACATGCGACTTGAGTGCAAGGAGATTGCCGCTTGGATCCTTGAAGAAAGCGAGCCAGACGTCCACTCCTTTCCAGTCTTTTGCAATGCAGTGCGGGGCCTCAACGATCTCTGCACCTGAGCACTCGATATCCGCAAACGCGGCATCGATCCCGTCCTCTGGCTCAAAGTAGATCACGCTGTTCGGCTGATCCCCTTCCGTGATCATCAGGTCAGTGCTCCCGCTCCTGACGATGAAGAACGACCCGAAGTCGTCAACAAGCTCCAATCCTAGAGTGTCCGTATAGAATGGTTCGGCGTCGGTGAGTGACTTCACAGCCAGCGACACCTGCTGCAGCTGTTTTAGGTTCATACAGCGGTTCCTACGGTGGAAATACCGGCTAGGTGCCGCGCTATTTGGGAAGCTCAATATCAGCCACCACGATCATGTGATCAGAGGACCGAGTCCTTACCGCAAAATTCTGCACAGGCTGCATTTCAGGAGAGGCGAGGATGTGATCGATCCTGATCAGCGGGAACTGGCTCATGAAGGTTGCTGGCCACCCCTTTCCCGCAGTGTCAAAGGTGTTCTTGACGCTGGTGCCGATCACTTGATCCATCATCTTGCGGTTCGAAGTGTTGAAGTCTCCGCCAATGATTAGCGGGCTCGTTCCAGGCTTCAGTTCTGTCCAGACGTCTGAGAGCTCTTCTCGCCGCCGGGGCTGATCTTCTGCCCACGTCTTCCAGCAAGACCGTCGGTAGTAGTCAAACCTCAGGTTGACTGGCGCGAGTCGTAGGCTGCAGACCAAGAATGGCTCACCCTCAGGCGGAATGATCCGAGCGGACGCAAACTCTGGCGTGATTTTCTGACCGTGACGGTCCATCTTCCACTTTGTGGCGATCGCTCCGTCTGGACCGACAAGCACATCCCAACGCTGCCCCAGGTCCTCAAAGACCTCCTCTACTTTTGGCTGTGAAGGACTCTCCTGAATCAGGATCACGTCCGGATCGAATTCAAGTGCATCCTTGAGTGGGAGGACAGTGCCTCCATAGCAGTTGATGCTGACAACCCTGACCGTGGTCGCCTCAGCTGGCCGATCAAAGTCAGGCCTCAAGAAGAACTGGTATGGCAGTTCGCCGACGGCCCACATGGCAAGGCCCCACGGCAGCAGCACCAGGAGGGCGTGACGGATGATCTTCTTCAGGCCACGCCGGAACGCCAACAAGATGATCAAAGCTGTCCAGCTGTACATCGGCCAGACATGGATGCCATATAGCGAATCCGGACGAACCCAGTAGATCAGGAGAAAGATCAGCGAGAGCGACCAGCCAACGATCACTCGCCAATGGAGCTTCTTGCCGCCTTTCTTGGCTTTATCTTTGCCGTTCTCGCCCATGACCTATCATCCAAACGCCGCGCCGACCTTGTTCAGGAAAACAGCGCAGATATAGGCCAAGAGAGTCATGTAGGCGAAGGCTGCACCAGCCCACTGCCAAGACCCGGCCTCACGTTTGATTGTAGCCAGTGTGGCCATGCATTGAGCGCAAAGTGCGAAGAAGACCATCAATCCCATGGCATTCCAAATGTTGAGCAGCGGCTTGCCATCGGGCCACGTGGCATTGGCGATGGCGTCACGCAGAGTCTGCGAATCCTCTGCCTCGTCGGGGCCATGGCTGAATAGAATTCCCATTGCGGAGACGACCACTTCCCTTGCTGGGAATGCCGCTAAGATCGCCGTCGTGATACGCCAGTCAAATCCTGCCGGCTTGAAGACTGGCTCAAGCCCTTTGCCGAGTCGCCCGAGATAGGACTCTTCACTCTGCCGTCGTTCGACGTAAGCGTCGAAGCCGATCGTCTCACCCTCCACGTACGGCATTTGACTGTACTCAAGCTCATATGCCTGCGTGGCCTCAACAGATCTCGGGAAGTAGGAGAGCCACCAAATGGCGATCGACATGAAGAAGATGATCGTACCGGCCGTCTTGAGGAAGATGCGGCCACGGGTCATGACGAGGACCCAGATATCGCGCCATTTGGGCAGCTGAATCCTGGGAAGCTCCAGGGTGAACGGCACGCGCCTTCCCTTCAGGATCTTCCTGCTGAGAATCCAGGCAACGGGCACTGCGAAGATCAGGCCGACAAAGTGCATCGCGAAGAGCGCAAATGCCGCCCATCCTGTCCCAAACTTAGGCTCAATGATTGCTCCGATAAGAAGAACGTAGACCGGCAGACGTGCACTGCAGCTCATCAGCGGAGCCACCATGATCGTTGCGAGCCGCGCCTTCGGTTCGGGCATGACCCTCGCGGCCATGATTCCGGGAACCGCACACGCGAAGGAGCTGAGCAGGGGGATAAACGCGCGCCCATTCAGGCCGCACCAACCGAGCAGCTTGTCCATCATGAAGCTCGCTCGGGCTAAATAGCCAGTTCCTTCTAAGATGCCGATAAAGACGAAGAGGATCAGGATCTGCGGAAGGAAGACGAGAGCCGCCCCAACACCTCCGATCACGCCATCAACGACTAAGGACCGGAGGGCATCGTTGTAGGTGATGAGCGGTGAGACAAAAGAGCCTGCTGCCCCGACCGCGGCTTCGATCAAGTCCATCAGAGGAATCGCCAAGGCGTAGATCGAATAGAAGCCCGCGTACATGATCGCCAGGAAAACACCCAGCCCCCAGACCTTGTGGGTTAGGATTTCGTCGAGCTTCTGGCTTCGAGTCTTATCGAGCTGGCCCTTCGTTTCGACGCAGGCTTTGACGCACGAACTTGCCCAGGCATAGCGAGTCTGCGTGTCGAGCGTCTTCGCCTGTATCCCGGAAGCAAAAAGCTCATCCCGGGCCTTGGCCAGAGCAGCCTTCCACTCAGGGCTGCCCTCAGCGTCATCTTCAAGAAGCTGAGCCCTGATCTCCTCAGGCTCGATGTCAGGCATCGCTGGATCGATGGAAAGATCAGCAACCGCGTCGGAGACGATTCTTGGGTAGCCCAGATCAAATTCTGGTCCCCCTTCGCCCATCTGAGCCTCAGCGGCTGCAATCAGCTCGTCAACGCCGATCTTCTTGTGAGCGATAACCGGGACGACGGGGCTGCCGACGCGCCTTGACAGCTCAACCGTGTCGATCGTCTTGCCCTCTTTTTCGGCAAGATCGGTCATCGTGAGCGCGGCAATAACCGGGCCGTCACCTTCAGCCACCTGCGAATAGAGGAAGAGGCTTCGCTCCAGATTGACGGCGTCAAGAACGAAGATCATCAGATCGGGTCTTGACTTGCCTAGGAGGGCCTCTTTGGCAACTTCCTCGTCGTGGCTGATGGTTCTCAGGCTGTAGAGGCCGGGAACATCAACGATGTCGACTTCGCCAGAGGGGAGGCTGATCTTGCCGACCGCTTTCTCTACGGTGACGCCGGGGTAGTTTCCAACCTTCTCCCTCCCGCCGGTCAGGCAGTTGAAAAGTGAAGTTTTGCCCGAATTTGGGCTTCCGAAGAGGGCGATCAACGGTCGAGATTCTGGATTAGCAGACTTGCTCAATTGCTGTTGATGGCCTTGACGAGGAGGCAGTCGCCTTCGCATCTTCGAAGGCAAAGACTCGATCCGAAAAGACAGATTTCGATGGGCCCGCCGAAGGGTGCTTCCCGGAGAACTTCGAATTCAGCTCCAGGCACAAGGCCGAGGTCCATGAAGCGGTGTGTGTCCGGGCCGGTCGACGCGTAGTTCTCAACTCGCGCACGCATTCCGGGCCGCAGTTCTGAGAATTTCAGGTCCTGTCCTGCCGTCTTCATGATGGGCAAAACTAATGCTACCCAAAAAGGTGCATTTGAGTGGGCACACTGGAAAGTTTTGACTCGTCAAAACTTGATTTTTGACTTACCCAGGTGCAGTGCGGGATCGAAGACGCTCACTTTGAGGACCGGATTCACCACAACGGCGATCTCGTAGCTGTAGGTCACAGTGATCTCCCTTCTTCCTCCGGAAATCTCAGCTGGGTAGGTCTCAGTCTCTATGTAGGAGAGGAGATCGCTGGTCTTGGAGAGCAGGATTTCGTACCTGACTCCTGATGGACTCCGGCCTAGAGCCGTGAACTTTCCAGTAATCTTGTCAACCTTCTTCCCTTTGTAGGTCACCTCACCGGCGTAAGTGCTCTGCCCCCACTTTTCCCAAGCACTGAAGAGGTCCGCGTCCCTGCCGATGATCACTTCGTAGGCTGGCGTCCGGTCGAGGAGGATCGGGGTGCCTGCGCCATAGATCATCGCGTAGGTCTGCACTTCCTGGAAAGGCGTCATGACGTTTTCGCCGATGTGAGGGATGCCTTTTCGGGCCGGAACGTCTTTGTACGCTGCCCTGGGTGCTCTCAGTTCATAGATGGGATTGCCGTAGAAAAACACGGTTCCATTCGAGAGAATCTCCTCAAACTTAGTGACCTTGCCCCCGACGTACTGAACCTGCTTGAAATTGAACTTTGACGGCTTCTCTGCGTAGATCGACGTCCCGACTTGCACAGACCCCTGCCCATCGCTGATCGTTCCGACGATCTCGGCGTGGAACGACTTGGCCTCGCCGTATTTCCGCATCATATTGGAAATCAGCGCCACCGGTTTGGTTTGACAACCGATTACCGCGCCTGCAACTACTGCCGTGATCATTGTTGTTTCCACTCCTGCTCAGCGATTCCTTCCGCCGCATTGCTGTGACGCGCTGCGGTGAAGAGCCAGTCAGAGAGACGATTGAGCAGCGGAATCAGTTCGCTGCACTGACTGTAATTATGCACAGCTCTGGAGACTTCCCTCTCCACTCGGCGGCAGACCGCCCTCGAAGCATGCAGCGAGGAGCCTAGTTTTCCACCACCTGGCAGGATAAAGGCACGCAGCTCTGGCAGGTCGGCGGTCATCTGGTCTATCGAGGCCTCCAGCTCCTGCACCATGTGCCCAAACGCGGGCCGATCAAGCCGATGATCAACGTCCGCAGCCCACGCTCCGGCATCGAACAGCCAGTGCTGGATCTGCTGCATGACGGTTTTCGTCCTGCCCGGATCCGACTGTGCGATGCAGATTCCAAGCCATGAGCTGAGTTCGTCTAGGCCGCCGAGTACATCGAGGATCTCGTCGGATTTTGTGACCCTTTGGTCTCCGTAGAGGCCCGTCTCACCATCGTCACCGCTGCGGGTGTAGATCTTCATCGGCCTTCTCTCATGACATGCACCATGAATTTGGGGAGCATCATCACCTTAGCGATCTTGCTCGGGTTGAGGATCAGCCGCCAGAGCCATTCGACTCTCAGCTTCTGGATGATCACCGGGGCTCGCTTCACGCGTCCGCTAAAGACGTCGAGGCTTCCGCCCAAACCGACGCCCACTTTTGCACCCATGACTCCCAAGTGCGCACTCAAAAGCTTCTCCTGCCGGGGGATTCCCATCGCTACAAACACGATGTCTGGCTCCGCATCACGCACCGCCTCGATCACGTCGATCTCTTCTGCCTCAGAAAAGTAGCCGTCCCGAATGCCTGCGATCTTCAGACCATCGTGGGTTTCCTGCAGCTTTTGTGCAGCTTCCTCTGCAACGCCAGGCCCAGCACCGAGCAGGTAGATCGACCATCCGCGCTTGGCGGCCAGCGAGCAGATCCCATCTGCCAGATCTACGCCGCTCACACGAGGAGTGGTGGCGCCCTGCCGCTTCAGAGCCCAGACCACGCCTTAGCTGTCAGCAGTGCAGAGCGAGGCCCCCTCATAAATATTGGCCAACTCCGAATCGTCTTGGGCAATGACCAGGCCGGAAGAGTCGACAGTCGCGATCAGATGCTGCCCTCCTGAATCAACAAGCTGCTCCACCGCCGCAAGGGTCTCGCCCATATCAAGCAGCGCCACCGACGCACCGAGCACACTCTGTGTCGGTATATCCAATGGGCCTTGTGATACGGCAGGGCTGGTCATGCGGCGGGCATTTCTCCGGTGCTCAGGCTTTTCAGACGTATCATCCCGTAAAATGGCGCGTTGAAAGTGCAGCCAATGGGAAGGACGGTACGCATCAAGATTCTGCGCCAGGATGGCGCTGCAAACGAGTCACATTGGGACGTTTTTGAAATCGCACACCGCGAAAAGATGAACGTCGTTTCCGCTTTGATGGAGATCAGGAAGCGCCCTTCCACCACCGAAGGCAAGGATGTTGTACCCCCCGCATGGGAGGCAGCCTGCCTTGAAGAGGTCTGCGGCTCGTGCACGATGAACATCAACGGACGGGTCCGCCAGGCCTGCACTGCGATGATCGAAGAGCTTTGCGAAGTTGAAGGTGACGCTTACGTTCTCACCCTCGAACCGATGAAGAAATTCCCGCTCGTAAGGGATCTCATTGTTGATCGAAGCCGGATGTTCGAGGGCTTGATTAAAGTCAAGGCGTGGGTTCCGATCGACGGCTCCTACGACCGCGGCGCGGCTCCACCGCAAGACGACTCGATCCGTAAGCTCCGCTACAAGCTGTCTGAGTGCATGACGTGCGGCTGCTGCATGGAGGCCTGCCCGCAGGTCAATGCAGATTCGGAATTCATCGGTGCATCGGCCCTCGGCCAGACCCTGCTCTTCAATCTCCACCCGGTTGGATCAAGCTTGAAGGGTGATCGGTACGATTACATCACCTCAGAAGAGGGCATCACCAACTGCGGCAACGCCCAGAACTGCGCCAAGGCATGTCCGAAAGAACTTCCCCTCACTCAGGTGATCGCGCAGCTCAACAGAGATACAACTGTCCACAAGCTCCGCGAGTGGATCGGCCTGGCTGGCTGAACCGCAGGAAGTCCTTGCTCGTCTCTTCTTAGGAACCTCGTTCCCGATGCACTCATTGTATTGGGATGTAGAATCGCGTGAAATCGGTGGATCGAATGAATCTCAAGAAAATCTCTGTCGGCCTTCTTGTCGTCCTGCTCTGCGCTGGATTCGTCCAGGCAGGGCCGAAGCCAAAGGCCAAGTTCTTGATCAAAAAGAACGAGACCTTCAAGGTTGGCAAGGCCTTCACGATCCCTCTGGAAGTCAAGATCCCTGCAGGCTGGCACGCCTACCAGAATCCTCCCACCGAGGATTATCAGATCCCGCTCTCTGTGACCGAGTACGTCAAGAAAGGCGAGAAGAAGAAGGGCATCCTGGGCAAGACGAAGTATCCGAAGGGCAAAGTCAAGATTGTCACCGGCGAGAAGGCCGCTGTCTACTCAAACACAGTCACCATCCCCGTCGCCTTCAAGGCGATCAAGTACAAAGGCGAGCACACGATCAAGATCGACTTGAATTATCAGTTCTGCGATGACCAGAGTTGCATGCCGCCCAGCAAGCTCACGATCACGCAGAAGATCACCGTCAAGTAGTCCACCGAATCGACTTCTCTACATCACACATCATGGTTCAGAACTGGCTCCGCAGAGCGCTCACCGCGCTCATCGTGACTCTTGTTGCCGCAGGCTCCTTTGCTCAGTCGGGCGAATGGAAGGCTTATCTTTCCCCGGACGACGTCCGGGCCGGCGAACAAGCTCAGCTCATCATTGAGGGCCAGCTCAGCGAGGATGCCTACATCTACACGGCTGATCCAGAAGCCGAGTGGATTCCTTACGAACTCTCTTTCGAAGAAGGGCAGGCAGCGGAACGAACCGGCGACAATCTCGAGCCGACACCAACCATCAAGGTTGATAAGGGCTTCAAGGCGGATATTGGCACTCACCAGGGCGCTGTGCGCCTCGGTATTCCAATTCAATTTGACGCCGGAGCCACGAGTGGGAGTCTGTCAGCTGACTTGATGGTTCAAATCTGCGATCTGAGCTCCTGCACACCTCCGCTCTTTGAATCTCTTGTTGTCGAATTCGATCTTTCCGCCGGAGAGGCACGAGCGGATCGCCTTGAGCCGATGCTGGAAGTTCCGGAGCAGCCTGAAGGGTGGCTGGACCAGGAGGCTTACAATGCAGCCTATCCACCGTCTGCATATGTCCCTGAGCCTCCCGAAGGGCCAGTGCCTCCCTTAATTCCTCCACCAGAAGATGGCCTCTGGAAGTACATGGTTTTCGCGTTCGTGGCTGGCCTTCTGGCCCTCGCGACACCCTGCGTCTGGCCGATGATTCCAATCACCGTCAGCTTCTTCAGCAAGCAGCAAGGTGAAGGCGGCAAGACGAGCATCAAAGGCCCGCTCGCCTACAGCCTTGGCATCATCACGACATTCACCGGCATAGGCGTCGTGATGTCGATCATTTTTGGGGCATCAGGTGTTCAGCGTCTAGCTGCAAGCCCGTGGGTCAACGGATTCCTCGCTCTCCTCTTTGTTGTCTTGGCACTCAATCTGTTCGGCGTCTACGAGATCGTGATGCCGCAGGCGCTGGTCAACAAGTTCAACAAGAAGGGCCAGTCTGGCGGAATAGCCGGGCCGATCTTCATGGGGCTGGCGTTCTCGCTGACATCGTTCACCTGCACAGTTCCCTTCGCGGGCACAGTCTTGGCTGGAGCAGCCAACGGCGACTACTTCTATCCAGCGATGGGGATGCTTGCGTTTTCTCTCGCCTTTGCACTCCCCTTCTTTGGCCTAGCACTCTTCCCACAGTACTTGGCTCGCATGCCCAAGTCCGGCACATGGCTGACCACAGTCAAAGCCTTCATGGGCTTCCTGGAGCTGGCTGCCGCTATGAAGTTCCTGTCGAACATGGACCTCGTCCTCGCCTGGGAGTTCATCACGAAGCCTGTCTTCCTCAGCATCTGGTTCGGAATCTTTGCCGTGGCTGGGTTCTATATGATGGGCTGGATCCGGCTGCCGCATGATGTTCCGGACGTCAAGATTGGCCCTGGCCGCAGAGTGACGGGTGTCCTTTCCATTGCGCTCGGCGTCTACTGGCTCTTCGCCATCAATGGAGCTCCACTTGGCAACATGTCGGCGTTTGTGCCGCCCTCTGCCTATGGGCAGCAGGCGGGCACTTCAGTCGGTGGCATCAACTGGGTTCACAACATTGATGAAGGCGTGGAGCTGGCCAACGAAGAAGGCAAACTGATCTTCGTCAACTTCACAGGCTGGACGTGCTCGAACTGCCGTGTGATGGAAGAGGAGATCTTCCCCACGGCTGAGGTCAAAGCTGAGATCGATAAGTTCGTAGCGGTCGAACTCTACACGGACCGCGGCACTCCTGAGGAGAACGCCAACGACGCTCTCCGAACAGAGCTGACGGGCGTCTCAACTAACCCCGTCTATGTCGTTCTCAACGAGGACCGCGAAGTGCTGAGCGTAGCGCAAGGGATGCAGTCTAAAGAGGACTTCATCGCCTTCCTCAAGGCTGGACAGGCTAAACTGACGGCTTCACGATGATCAAGCCGTTCAATGCCGGAGACGTCACCATCGGTGGCGATGCGCTCACCATTATCGCAGGCCCGTGCCTGGCTGAATCCCAGGAGCTCTGTGAAGATGTCGCTGGCGAAATGAGGGACCTCTGCAGAGAGCTGGGGTTCAACTACATCTTCAAGGCATCGTTCGATAAAGCGAACAGGACATCTGCCTCTTCGATCCGCGGATACGGCATTGAAGTTGGCCTCCAGATCATCGCGAGCGTCAAGGCACTGTATGGCGTTCCGGCCACCACCGATATCCACACCGCTGAACAGGCAGCACAGGCCGCTCAGCTGGTCGATATGCTTCAGATTCCAGCATTCCTCTGCAGACAGTCAGACCTCCTCGAAGCAGCGGCCAATACTGGCATCCCGGTCAACGTGAAAAAGGGGCAGTTCCTGGCTCCGCACGACACCAAAAACATCGTCGAGAAGCTTGAGTACTTCCACTCCAACGGCATCATGCTCACCGAGCGTGGCACCTCGTTCGGCTACAACACGCTGATCGTAGACATGCCCGGTCTTGAAGTGATGCGTGGCATGGGGCACCCAGTCTGCTTTGATGCGACTCACTCAGCCCAACGCCCGGGCGGTGCCGGAACCACCACTGGCGGTGTGAGAGAGTCTATTCCAGCCATGGTGCGGGCGGCCGTCGCCGTCGGAATCGACGCGCTTTTCCTGGAAGTGCATCCAGACCCAGAAAATGCGATGAGCGACGCCGCAACTCAGTGGCCTCTCGCCAGAGCTCGTGAAATCCTGGAACAAGTAGCCACCATCAGAGCAGCTGTTTAGAGGTGCTCTAGAAGCCAGTCAAGGTTAGTCGAAACCATCGACTCATGCCAATCATGGCCCCAGTCGATTTCGCGCTTCTGCTTGACGCCTGGAAGGGCATCGTAAATAGCGTCTACCTGTCCAGGCCTCACCGCCGGGTCCTTCAAACCGGCTGATACCAGCGTTGGCACAGCGCAGCGTGTTGCCTGATTCACTGTGTCGAAATAGCACAATGAGTTAATCACCTTCTCCTTCATGCCTGGCTCTGAGTCCATGAAGTCGGTCAGCTCCTTAATTGGATACCGATAGTAGCTGGCTTCGCTGAGAACTCGCTCAATGTCACCCAGGAACGGCATATCAGCGCAGACAGCCTTGATGATCGGGCAGACGCCCGCAAGCCAGATCGAAAAGCCGCCGCCTTGGCTCATCCCCATTGCAGCGATGCGATCAGGATCTGACTCGGGCTGAGCGTGAAGCACCCTCGCTGCCAGCAGGCAGTTCTGCAGCATCGTCTTATAGACCCAAGTCGAGGGGCTCTGCGCTCCGTCCGCGAAGTAGCCGCGGGCTGGAGTGTAAGCCTCCTCATGGAAGGCTGTCTCGCCGAAGAAGTTGAAGCTGAGGCTGCAGAAGCCCTCTCGCGTGCCGTATTCGTTCGGCGGCATAGACCACCGTCCGTACGGCGGCAGCCAGAGGAACGAAGGGCAGTCGACTTCCCCCCTTGGATAGGCGATCCAGCCGTGGAGTGTCTCGCCTTCAATCCCACGAAAGTCGATCAGCTCGATGACGTGAGTATCCGACGACTTGTCAGTCTGCACGCTCCGCGAGTATTCAAGCGGAGCGGAATAGGCTTCTGCTGCGGTTTCGCTCCAGAAGGAGTCGAAGTCTTCAGGCAGGCGCAGGGGCACGGCTAGACGGCGCCGACGGCGCGCTGTTCGGCGTCAACATGGACACCGGTTGTGACAAGCCAGGCAGTTGCTCGCTGAATCTCTTCTGCTGGACCGGAGAGGTGCAGCTTGACGCAGGCGAAGTCCTCGTCTACATTGGCCTTCACGATCGAGACCTCCATCGAAAAGTCTCGGCAGAGACGCCAGATCCAAGGCTGGCTAACAAGGTCATCATGTGCGGTCAGAGTGATGTCAACTTCGGCCATATCAGCTCCTTCAAAAGGAAGGGCTCTATTCTACTCTCGCGAGGCACGGTCATCGGGCCGGACGGGATAGCCCAAGGCTGTCAGGTGAGAAAGCGTGGGGCATAATAGAAGCTGAGGAATCCAAATGAAAGACAAGGTCCTGATCTTCGATACAACTTTGCGCGATGGTGAACAGAGCCCAGGTGTGCGGCTCAACATGGAGCAGAAGCTTGAGATCGGTAGAGCGCTTGTGGACCTTGGCGTGGATATCATCGAAGCTGGCTTCCCCATCAGCTCCCCTGGCGACTTCGAGAGCGTCGAAACTCTTTCCAAAGAACTGAAAGGTGTCACGATCTGTGGCCTGACCAGAGCTGTGGCAAAAGACATCGAGTGCGCTGGCGAGGCGTTGAAACCTGCAGAGCGTGGCCGAATTCACACCGGATTAGGAGTCAGCAAAAGCCACCTGGAGCACAAGCTCAAGATGACTGAGGACAAGGCGCTGGAAGTCGGTGTCAAAGCCGTCAAGCTGGCGCGGCAGTTCACCGATGACGTCGAGTACTTCATGGAGGACTCAGGCCGGGCCGATCTCGACTACGTCTACCGCGTTGTTGAAGGCGTGATTGATGCAGGAGCGACCACAATCAACGTTCCTGACACGACTGGCTACACTTACCCCGAGGAGTATCGCGCCTTGATCGAAGGCATCCGGAACCACGTCCCGAACACCGATAAAGCAGTCTTTTCCTGCCACTGCCACAACGACCTGGGTATGGCTACAGCCAACACCCTGGCTGGCGTCCTCGGCGGCGCAAGGCAGGTTGAAGTGACAGTCAACGGCATCGGCGAACGAGCCGGAAACACAGCCTTGGAGGAAGTAGTCATGGCTCTCAAGATCCGCCCGGATTACTTCGGCGTTGACTCTGGCGTGGATGCAAAGCAGCTGCTCTCGATCTCAAGGCTGGTTGCCAAACGCACAGGAATGCTGGTTCAGCGGAACAAGGCTGTCGTCGGCGCAAACGCATACGCCCACAGCTCTGGCATCCACCAGGACGGAGTCCTCAAGGAGCGAAGCACTTACGAGATCATCGATCCATCCATGGTTGGCGACGCGAAGAGTGAGATCGTGCTGACAGCACGATCAGGCCGCCATGCGTTGAAGCATCGACTGGGTGAACTCGGCTTCAACTTCCAGGACGACAGATTCGAGCAGCTCTATACAGCCTTCCTCGATATGGCTGATACGAAGACCGAAGTCGGCGACTCTGATCTGCGTGAACTGGTGACAATCAACTGAGATGCTAATTATCGCTGCGGCCGCCATCATGTCTACACCTCCTGCCCTCAAGATCGTTCATGAGGGCACTGTCTTCCGGAAAGGAGAGGCAGGATACGACACGTTTAGAATCCCGAGCCTATCGACACTGGCGGACGGCACCGTCCTGGCCATCTGTGAAGGCAGGAATGCCAGCTCCAGCGATACCGGTGACATCGACCTCGTCATGAAGTCAAGCTCGGACAACGGCCGGACTTGGTCTGAACTCTCCGTGATCTGGGATGACGGCCCGAACACATGCGGCAATCCTTGCGTCGTGGTCGATCCCTTCGACGGGAAGATCCACCTTCTGAGCACCCACAACCTGGGCAGTGATCACGAAAGCGCCATCATCAGCCGCGACTCGGTCGGCACGCGCACCATTTGGACCCTCACCAGCGAGGACAACGGGAAGACTTGGACCAAGCCTCGGCACATCACCAAGTACGTCAAGCAGCTCGACTGGACCTGGTACGCCACGGGCCCCGGGACAGGCATCGTGACCTCAGAAGGCCGTCTCGTCATTCCGTGTGACCACATTGAGGCAGTGACGCGCAAGTACTTCTCACACGTCATCTACAGCGATGACCATGGAGCGACATGGAAGCTTGGCGGCAGCACTCCAACAGATCAGGTCAACGAGTGTGAAGTGGTTGAGCTGTCTGATGGGCGGCTTCATCTCAACATGCGCAACTACGAGCGCAAGACGACTCAGACACGGGCTGTCAGCATCAGCGACGACGGTGGTCTCACGTGGGGGCCGATAACTCGAGAAGGCAATCCGGTTGAGCCTCGGTGCCAGGCATCGATCCGACGCTGGACGGATGACTTGATCGCATTTTCCAACCCGGCATCGCCAAATCAGAGGGTCAAGATGACCCTGAGGCTCTCTGCCGACGATGGAGAGACTTGGGACGATGGCCTGGTGCTTTTTGAGGGCCCGTCAGCCTACTCAAGCCTCTCAGTTTTGAAGACCGGGGAGATCGCCTGCTTCTTCGAAAAAGGAAATGGGAACCCTTATGAGACCATCAGCGTTTCCGTCATTGCAGCGGAAAACTGATCGTCTGTCATAATTACGCGCGCACGGAGAATTTTAAATGATCGCAGCAGCAGCAGCAATCCTCGCAATGGCCGCCCCCGCGGCTGACCTCACCTGTCCCATCATGGGCAGCGCCGTCGGCAAAGATGCCAAGGCCATGACCGTCTCAGGCGTTACATTCAAGTTCTGCTGTGGCGGTTGTGACACCAAGTTCGCCAAAGACCCCAACACTTACGTTGCCAAGGCAGCCAAAGAGAACAAGGTCATCGGAGAGTTCCTCTTCGACCCGACCACAGGCAAAGCCATTAAAGCCGAGAAGTCCAAGGGCACAGCTGACTACAACGGCATCCGCTACTACTTCGCCAGCGAAGAGGGCGCAGCCAGCTTCACCAAAGAGCCGAAGAAGTTCACGAAGCCGGTCACAAAAGAGAGCCTCTTCTGCCCCGTGATGAAGGTTGCCGTCAAGGACTACAAGAGTGCCAAGGCCTATGTCGACTACGAAGGCACTCGCTACTACCAGTGCTGCCTCACCTGCCTCAAGAAGATGAGCCGCAGCCCCGAAAAGTATGCGATGAACGCCAAAGACAAGCTTGTCGATGTCAAGCTGAAAGCAAAGAAAGCTGGCTAAGATCAGCTCGCACAGCATCAGCGCCCTCGGTGATCAATCACCGGGGGCGTTCTGCTGTCAGGAGGTCGGTGATCGGGCCATACTCTCAAAATGATCTCTGCTCTGGCTGCAGTTGTGCTGCCGGCTCCTATTGCGAAGAAGCCCAACATTGTCCTCATCTTCTCGGATGATGCTGGATATGCCGATTTCGGCTTCTCGGGTTCGCTGGAAATCAAGACTCCAAACATCGATCGGATTGCCAATGAGGGAGTGAACTTCACAGACGGTTACGTCAGCGCTCCAGTCTGCTCACCATCACGAGCCGGGCTGCTCACAGGCAAGAACCCCCAGCGATTCGGCCACGAGTACAACATCGGGACCAAGATGCCTGGCTACGACCCTCGGTACCGTGGCCTGAATATCAAAGAGAAGACGATCGGAGATCGACTCCAAGAGCAGGGCTACGTCACCGGCCTGCTCGGCAAGTGGCACTTGGGCGAAGAGGAGCAATTCCACCCGCAAAACCGGGGATTTGACGAGTTCTACGGCCTGTTGGGCGGCAGCCGAGACTTTTTCAAACCTCAAACCGGCAGTCGCAAGCTGATCTCAAATTTCAAAGATCCGGAACCGGTCACCTATTTCACGGATGACCTCGGCCGAGAGAGTCTGGAATTCATCACGCGGCACAAGGACGAACCGTTCTTCCTGTTCCTTTCCCACACCGCTCCGCACACTCCGCTCCAGGCTAAGCCTGAGGATCTTGAACTCTACAAGTATCTTCCCAACGCCAGAAGGCAGATCCTCGCATCGATGCTCCATGCGTTGGACGTGCAGACCGGCCTGCTGCTGGACCACCTCAAAGCCCTGGAGCTTGAAGAGAACACGCTCGTAGTTTTTATGAATGACAACGGCGGCCAATACGACTGGGGAGCATTGAATGCGCCTTATCGAGGCATGAAAGGCACAGTCTTGGAAGGCGGCGTTCGAGTCCCCTTCGCGATGCGATGGCCAGGAAGAATCGAACCCGGAACCACCTGCTCAACTCCTGTAGTAGCTCATGATCTTGCTCAGACGTTTGTCACTGCCGCAGGCGGAGCCGTTCCGGAAAATGAAACAGACGGAGTCGACATCTTGGACGTGATTCAGAATCCTGCCCCGTACGCGGATCGCTCTCTATTCTGGCGATTCCAAGGACAGGCCGCCGTGAGGAAAGCACAATGGAAGCTGGTCCGGTTCACGGATCGACCTGCACAGCTGTACGACCTCAGCGCAGACCCCAGCGAATTGAACGATCTAGCCTCCCTCAGGCCGGAAAGAGTCCGGGCAATGATGAAGGAGATCGGAAATTGGGAGCTTGATCTTGCTCATCCGCTCTTCGTCACCGAACCGATCTGGAAGAAAGTCAATCTGAGCCATTACGACCGTGAGTACCAGCTCACACAGCCAAAGAAATGATCCTCCACCTCGCCGCCGCCGCTCTGCAGTCACAAGCTGTCAAGCCTAATATCGTCCTGATCATGGCCGACGACGCAGGCTATGCCGACTTCGGCTTTATGGGGTCCAAGCAGATCAAAACCCCACACCTTGACACCCTCGCCTACGATGGAGCAATCTTCAGTCAGGGCTACGTCTCGAGCCCTGTCTGCTCACCATCCCGTGCAGGCATGCTCACCGGTCGGTACCAGCAGCGGTTTGGCCACGAATACAACATCCTCGGGATGTTGAAGGGCTACGATCCAGAGTTCTACGGCACCGACGTCAACGAGCAGATGATCCCTGATTACTTGTCCGAACTCGGCTATGTGACAGGATGTTTTGGCAAGTGGCACCTCGGCAAGGCGGATCAGTTCTTCCCCACCGAGCGCGGCTTCAAAGAGTTCTGGGGATTCCGGGGCGGCAGCCGTGACTACTTCAAGCCGAGCACCGGTGAGAGGAAGATCGAGTCGTCATACGAAACCCCCGAGCCCGTCACGTATCTGACCGACGACATCGGGCGAGAGACGGTCGACTTCATCAACCGGCATGCGGATGAGCCGTACTTCGCGTTCCTTTCCTTCAATGCGCCCCACTCACCGATGCAGGCCAAGCCTGAAGACATCGCCCGGTTCGAGCACATCGAAAACAAGAGGCGAAGGATATATGCCGCAATGATGTACGCCATGGACGTACAGATTGGTGAGGTCGTCAAGGCCGTGGAGGCAACAGGCAAAGCTGACAGCACAATCATCGTCTTCCTCAGTGACAATGGGGGACCGACGAGCCACAACGGCTCAATCAACGCTCCTTTGAACGGGCAGAAGGCCTCTGTGCTTGAGGGTGGAAGCCGTGTGCCGTTTATCGTCCATTGGCCCGCCCAGATAAAGAAGCGGACAAGAGTTGATTCAGTCGTCTCTTCCCTCGATCTCCTGCCGACATTCCTTGATGCCGCTGGGCAAGCTGCTCCTGCCAAGTTGGATGGAATGAGCCTCGGCCCGCTCTTCACAGGCAACACGGATTCCTTCGCTGGCAGATCGCTCTTTTGGCGATTGGGTGAGATGGCTGCGTTGAGGTCAGGCGACTACAAGCTGCTGCGCGTCGCCGACCGTCCCCCGATGCTGTTTGACTTGGCTTCAGACATCAGTGAACAGCATGACCTGGCGCTCGAAAGGCCCGGAATAGTGAGACGTCTCATGGCTGATTTATGGGATTGGGAGACTGGGCTCGGCCATCCTTTCTGGACCACAGGCGCTGCCTGGATGGACTCAAAACTCAAATACTACGACCTTGAATATGAACTGGAGCAGCCGGGCGGCTAAGACTCGTTGAAGATTTCGTTTGATTCGTTGTGCCTGGCGGCGGTCGTCTCTGAAGCAGAGCGGCTCGAAGGTGGCAGGCTCCAGAAGATCGTCCAGTTGGACGACTACTCGCTCGCGCTCGGCATCTTTCAGGACAGCCAGGAGAACTGGCTCTATGTGTCATGCGACCCGCAGTTTGCCCGCGCCCACCTGTTGACTGGAAAACCAGAGGAGATCAAGCCAGCGCCGGAGCTGTGCAAGCAGTTTAGGAAGCGGCTGAAGAACGGTCGGATCGTCTTTATCCGTCAACGTGGACTGGACAGGATTCTAGAAATCGGCATCGCTGCCGCAGACGGCGACTTTCAGATTGTCGCTGAACTGATGGGGCGGCACTCAAACATCATGCTGGTCGACTCGGCGAGGACAGTGCTTGCCTGTGCTCGCAGCGTTAGTCCGAAGCAGTCAAAGCGCGTCGTTCAGGCTGGGAAGAAGTACATCGAGCCGCCATTCGAATCAAAGCCTTCCCTGCTGGATGCATCTGCTGCGGATGAGTTGAGAAGCTACGAAGGGTGGTCACCCACTCTTCAGTCGCTGATTGATGGCGGAGCTCAACTCACGGACGTCCACCAGGCGATAACGTCCGGAGAATGGGCGCCTCACTCCTTGCAAAGCGTCGGCGCCTATCCACTCCCCTTCCCAGGTGCCCATCCCAGAGAGTCCATCTCAGTCGCTCTCCAGCATCACTTTGAGTCGGCTGTGCATCTGGCCAAGCTGAAGCAGATTCAGACGAGTGTGCTGACGCAGCTCCGCAGAGGTCTGAAGGCCCGGGCTTCAGCTCTGAAAGGGCTCGAACTGGCCCTTGACACTGCGAGCCGGGCTTCCGAGCTGCAGATGCACGGTGAACTCATGCTTGCCTATCAGTATCAGATTCAACCAGGCGATGCAGAATTGGTGACCGTCGACTACGATGGCGCACCGATTACGCTTAAACTGAACCCAGAGAAGACCCCGATCGAAAACGCTCAGCGATTATTCAAAAAGGCGAAGAATGCCAAGAGAGGGGCGGAAGAGGCCAGCGAGCAGAAAACGCGAATATCTGCCGAGTTTGAGGCGCTCAAAGAAGCGATTGCGGCGATGGAAACGGCTGAGTCGATTGAAGATGCAGAGGCCGTCAAGCAAGACGCGAAGAAGCGCAGATGGCTCCTTGAACAGCAGGTATCCGGCCTCAAGAAAGAAGACCGTCCCTACGAAGGCCATCCAATTAGAGAGTTGACATCACCCGGCGGCTGGAAGGTTCTCTACGGCACAAACGCCACGTCCAACGACTACCTTACAACCCGCGTCGCCAAACCAGCGGACTGGTGGATCCACGTCCGTGGCGGCGCTTCATCGCACGTCGTGATCCAGACAAATGGGAGACCTGAGAAAGTGCCGATGGCCGACCTCATCTATGCCGCTCGCATCTCCAAGAAGAACAGCGTGATGAAGCACGCCAGCTACGTGCCGGTTGACTACACGCAGAAGCGGTATGTTCGCAAGCCGCGCAAAGCTGCTCCAGGCCTAGTCACGATCACCAAAGAGAAGGTGATCTACATCGACTAAGCAGTAGAATGCCGCCGTGGAGTGGCTCTGGCAGCTAGATCAGAACATCTTTCGCGCGATGCACGAAGGCTTAGGCATCCCTTATGGTCCGGTGGTCCAGG
>JALGYA010000028.1 GCA_029824475.1 Fimbriimonadia bacterium
GGGCTGAGGATCGCGGGCGAACGCAATTGGGATGGCTTGACAGCCACCATTCTTTCTCGTTTGGAGAATGGCATGATCCCAAGCGGCTCGGATATCGGGGGCTCCGGGTGCTCAACGATGATTGGATCGAGCCCGGTGCAGGGTTCGGCACGCATCCGCATCGAGACATGGAGATCATCAGCCTCGTGCTCGAAGGCCAGCTCAAGCATCAGGACAGCACAGGCAACACGGGCGTTTTGGGTCCTGGTGAGATGCAGGTGATGACTGCCGGCTCAGGTTTGACGCATTCAGAGTTCAACGGCAGCGACACGGAGAAGTGCCACTTTCTTCAGATCTGGATCCATCCCAGTGAGAAGGGCCTTGCACCGAGGTGGGATCAAAAGAGCGTTGACTCCGAGAATGAGTTCGTTCTTGCTTGTGGCCCGCAGGGATCCGGCGCTCCACTCCTCATAAACGCTGATGCCCTCGTCTACCGGGCGAAAGCTCAAGCCGGGACAAGCCTCCCGTTCGAGACGCAGAGAGATCGCCGAACCTACGTCCATGTCGCTAGCGGCCAGCTCAGGGCAGGAATGTCCGTCCTGTCCGCAGGCGACGCAATGTCCACTAGTGAGTTCGGCCCCGTCTATCTCCACGCCGCTGAAGATTCCGAGGTGATCGCTTTTGACCTCGCCTAACGAATGGATCGGACGTCCAGTCTTGAAAGGCCGCCTCATTGACATGGTGCCGATGGAGCATGAGCATGCCCAGGGCTTGCTCGAAGCCGCTGACAAGGAGCTTTTCCGGTACATCCCTTGGACACCATCGCCATGGAACCTTGAGGGCTATCAGAGGTTTGTGAAGGAGCGGCAGGAGGGAGGCTCTCCCTTCGTAGTCATCGAGAAGGCGACTGGGAAGGTACTCGGTATGAGCAGCTACCTCGACATTCAGCCCCTGAACAAGGTGGTTGAGATCGGCTTCACGTGGATCACGAAGTCACATCGTGGGACCAAAGTGAACCCAGAGATGAAGCTGCTGATGCTCGGATATGCATTCAAAGAGATGGACTGCAACAGAGTTCAGCTGCGGACCGATGAAAGAAATGCCCACAGCAGGGCTGCCATTCTGAAATTAGGGGCCCAGTATGAAGGCATGTTTCGGCACAACGTAATCATGGAAGACGGGCATCTCAGGAACACGGTCTACTACAGCGTCCTTAGGGCTGAGTGGCAGAGCGTTCAAAATGGACTGCTGGCCCGACTGGCAGGAGATCAATGAGCAGGGAAGCTTTTAACCAGACATTAGAACAGATCAAAGCGGATGTTGTGCGCATGGGCGCCACAGCGGAGCGGATGGTCGAGATCGCCGTTGAGGCGGCCATCACCGAAGACGTGGAGCTTGCAAAGCAGGTTCTTCCGATGGAGATCGAAGTCGATGCCATGGAGAAGGACATCCTCGAGCGGGTCGTCATCACTGTCGGTCTGGAAAGCCCTGTTGCCCGTGACCTTCTTCGCCTTACGTCTACTTTGGGTGTGATCGCGGAAATCGAAAAGGCTGGAGACGATGCCTGCAAACTTGCTCGTCGTTCGATGAAGCTGACCGTAGATTTCCCTGAGCCCCTCAAGGAGCTTCTCCTGAATATGGGCAGCGAGGCTCGTTCGCAGTTCCGCAACTCAGTGATGCTCTACTCTGAATTCAGCACGGAGGCTGCTGATGGGCTCGTGATGTCAGATGAGTCGATCGACCAGAAATTCAAGGCTTCGCGCAGAGCGATTGTGGAGATGATGGCCGAGCAGCCGGATAATGTCCGTCAGCTGCTGCGCTGCTTTGAGATTTTTCATGCGCTGGAGCACATCGCAGACCACGCGGTCTATATCGCGAAGTCGCTGAAGCTGTTCCTCGACCGCTAGATGCCGCAGCTGTCGATGCCGCGCTTTTCCAGATACTTCTGGTGATATTCTTCAGCGGGAAAGTAGGGCCCTGCATCGGTGATCTCCGTCGCAATTGGCCGGGGGAATCTGCTCTGAGCCTCGCTCTTTGAAGCTTCAGCCTGCTCACGCTGCTCTTCCGAATGGAAGTAGATGGCTGAGCGGTACTGGCTTCCGATATCTGGTCCCTGCCGGTTTACCTGAGTGGGATCGTGCATGGACCAGAACATCTCAACAAGCTGCTCGTAGGAGATGACATCCGGATCGAACGTTAAGTGCACGACTTCGGCATGCCCTGTATCGGTATAGCAGACGTCCTTGTAGCTCGGAGTGTCTGTCTTGCCGCCCATGAACCCGACGCTCGACGACAGGACTCCTGGAGTCTTGTCGTACTTGGCTTGGATGCCCCAAAAGCACCCTGCGCCGAACGTGGCGAGTTCAGTTTTCATGCTTTATACGGTGGCTTTCGTCTTGGCGACAACACCATCGAGGAATGCGTCGTTAGTTGGCGTGCGCCTCAAGAGCTTGATGAGCGAGTCGGTTGCTTCCACCGTGTCTTTCGAATTGGCAAGCATGCGGTGAAGTTGGACAACACCTTCGAGGTGATCTGGTCGGAAGAGCCTCTCTTCATGCCGTGTGCTGGAGCTGCGGACATCGATGGCTGGCCAGACGCGCCGCTCAGCCAGTTCGCGGTTGAGCACGATCTCCATGTTGCCTGTGCCTTTGAACTCCTCAAAGATCGAGTCGTCCATCTTGGATCCGGTCTCAACAAGCGCAGTCGCGATGATAGTCAGCGAACCGCCCTCCTCAATATTTCTGGCTGCGCCAAAGAAACGTCGAGGTCGATAGAGTGCTGCAGGATCGAGGCCGCCTGACAGAGTACGACCGGAGGCGTTGATTGTCAGGTTGCTGGCACGGGAAAGTCGTGTGATCGAGTCAAGGAGCACAACAACGTCGCGTCCTGCTTCCACAAGCCTCTTCGCCTGCTCTAGGCAGAGATCAGCGACTCGCATGTGGTTCTCAGCCGGTTCGTCGAATGTGGAGCTGATGACCTGACCCTTCACGGAGCGCTTCATGTCGGTCACTTCCTCGGGCCGCTCGTCAACGAGCAGGACCATAAGCGCGACTTCAGGGTTGTTCGCTTCGATCGACTGTGCGATCTTCTTGATGATCGTTGTTTTGCCGGCCTTGGGTTGGGCGACGATCAGTGCGCGCTGACCCTTACCAACCGGGGCGATCAGGTCGATGATCCTGCCGATGATCTCATCCGGATCTGTCTCCATGATGAGCCTGTCGTCAGGGAAGAGTGGTGTGAGCTTGTCAAAGTCTCGTCGCATCGCCATTCCGGGAGATGCGGTGCCCATCTGGTTGACGCTCTCGACCCGGAGCATGCCGTGGTACTTTTCGCCGGACTTTGGCGCCCGAACGAGACCGAAGATCATATCGCCAGCACGAAGTTTGAATCGCTTGACCTGCGACTGGCTGACGTAGACGTCATCAGGAGAGGGGCGATAGTTGCTCTGCCTCAGGAATCCCCAACCATCTTGGAGGATCTCGAGGATGCCGCTTTTGTAGATCGCTTCGTGCTCTTTGTTGGCATCGGCGAGCAGGAGTTCACAGACTTTGGGCCGGCCATCAGCGAGGCCAATCTTAGCCTTCCTGGCGGCCTTCGCCAAATCGGTGTCCGACATCGACTCAAAGTGGTTGTAGTCGATTTCAGGCAGGTTCGCCAGGTCGGTCGGACTCTCGTCCATGTTTCGGCGTGGTCGTCGCCGGTTCTGTTTGCCGCCGGGGTTGTTTCCGCCGTCAGATTTTCTTGGTCTAAAAGAGTGAGACATTCAATCTCCAGGAATGAAAGGGTGCTTTACACCTGAATCTCCCAAAAAGGGATCAGCGAATCAGCTTGTGAGGTGTCCGACCAGCGCTAGACCGTGAGCTCCGCAATAAACGGAAGGCTTCGGTATTTCTCTGCGCTGTCGAGGCCATATCCTACCACAAAGGAGTCCGGTATATCGAAACCCAGGTAATCGGGGCGGACGTCGTGAAGGCGGGCATCCGGCTTAGAAAGCAGGGAAATGCACTTGATTGAGGCCGGTTTTCGCGCTGAAAGCAGCTCCTTCAAGTGCTTGACGGTGAGGCCAGAGTCGATGATGTCCTCAACGATGAGCACATGACGCCCCTCAATGTTGACATCGTGGTCTTTGCGGATCTGGACGACTCCGGAGCTGCTCTGACCGTTTCCGTAGCTCGAGGCCTGGATAAAGTCGATCGTTGTATCGGACTTCATCGCCCTGGAAAGGTCGCTGAGGAAGTGAACTGATCCCTTGAGGACTCCAAGAAGGATCAGGTCCTTGCCCATGTAATCGATGTCAAGCTGGCTCGCCAGCTCATGAACTCGATTCTGCACGTCTTCTTGTGAAATGAGAACGCTGAGTTCAGGCATCACGGCTCCAGACGACTTCTGCCGCGGATGTGCAGGTTTCGCAGACGCGAACTCTGACTTCGTGAATCCTCGGGCCATTGACAATGAGGCAGACATGCTCCAACAGCAGCCCGGCGATGTTCTCAGCAGTTGAATAGCTCTCAAGCTCGAACATCTTCATGCCACGCTCGGTAAGGAACTGCTTGAGCTCGACGTCTGAAGGGTCGATGGCGCAGGAGTGGTCAAGTTGTTTGACCAAGGGCCCTGCGGCTTCGGCGATGTCTTTGAAATCGATGACCATTCCGCCGTCGTCGGTCTCGCCATAGACTTCGACTGTCGCGTGATAAGAATGACCGTGCAGATTTTTGCAGAGGCCATCGTGATAGGGAAGACGGTGAGCCATCTCCCAGCGGAGGTCTTTCGAGACTCGACAGAGCATTGACGGCTTATTGTGGCTTAGGTCCGCCTATGCCCAGCGGGTCCGGGCGAGAGATCGGAAATAAGTCTCGGTGAACATTGGGTCCCAAGCCTTATAGAAGGCGATCAGAAGATCCAGCTTCCTCTTGAGCCGGGGGAAATCGTCAACAGCCTTCCAGAACTTCTTAGCGCCTGAAAAGAGGGCTTCAGACATCATGTTCACATCCTCTTCCATGCTGGCGGTGGCGTACTCAGCGAGATAGCCTTTGGCGTGCAGCTCTTTGTTGTATTTCGTTTTGGCTGTTCCAGATTTCAGCGCCTCGATTCCGCCTTCTCGGTAGGGCGTGTCAGGGTCTGCGCATTTGATCCAAGCCTCCTTGGGAAAGCGCTTCTCCGCCTTGAGATACAGGATGCTTGAATACTCGTGGTGGAAGGCCGACTCGAGGTAGTCGAGCGAGAACCCGCTGATTGCCCCGCGATTGGAAAGATAGACGGTGCCCTCGGCGTAGGTGCCGCCGTAGGACTCGCCGAAGAACTTCATTCGCTTGACGAAGTAGACGTCATCCAGTGTCGATTCCAGCAGTGCCTGCGGGTACTTATTGAGCGCAATTCGCATCGCCTGGAGGCTTCTGGCGACTTCAGCGTAGTTGAGCGGCTCTGCCTCGGCCTTGACGTCGCCCCCTTGCCACGAAAGAGGGAACATGTTGGCCGCGTAGGCTGTGTGAACCGTAACCCCGCGTATGACCTTTGAGCCTGGCTCTTGAGCGCCAGTTGACACTGGGAGCAGCAGGCTGATCAGGCAAAACAAGCCCAACTGTGGTCGAATTGAGATCACAGTTCTTTGACGCCTTTGAGAGCATCGAGTGACTCAGATTTTTGCTCGAAATGCGATTTTCAGGCAGCTGCGAAAGAAAAAGCCCTCACCCAGAGTGTTCCGGGTGAGGGCTTTGGCTGTTGTGCGATTGGGGTTAGTGCTCCGCCTCACCATCTGGGGCAGCCTGCCCCTCGACGGCTGGACCGTGGCCCTCTTCCCCATGGACTGGTGTCTCTAGGTAGCCTTTGAGAGTCATCAGGCCGATCATGAGGATGATGGCCGTGCCAGAGATGATGATCCACTGTCGCATCGCCGGATGTCTTGACTTCGACTTGTCGAGCCAAGGCAGCAGGATCATGCCGACAGAAACGATGCCAGGAATGATCAGCGTCGCCATCAGCTCCCAACCGGCTGGCATGATCTTAAGCATCTCGTAGAGCCCAAGGTAATACCATTCAGGTCGCGGCACCAAATCTGTTCCCGTCGGATTCGCGACTCCCTCCAATCCAGGAGGATTCACGGCCGCCAGGTAGATGACTATGCCGACCCCAAAGAACACGACGACCGCATCCTTGAAGAGCTGGTTTGGCCAGAAGGGAACCGTTGCCCCCTTCTGAGGAAGGACTGGGCCCGCAATGTGATGCTTTCGCACCAGATAGAGATGCAGTGCAGTCAGGATGATCAGCGCAGCCGGGAGGATCATGACGTGCGCCGCATAGAAGCGAGTCAGCGTCAGTGAACCAACCTCGGAACCACCGCGGATCAAGATAAGCATGGAGTCGCCGATTCCAGGAATCGTTCCAGCCATGTTCGTGCCGACTGTCGTCGCCCAGTAAGCCTTTTGATCCCAAGGGAGCAAGTAGCCTGTGAACGAGAATCCAAGCATGACGAAGAAGATCAGCACGCCGACCAGCCAGGTCAGCTCACGTGGCTTCTTGTAGCTTCCCCAGAAGAAGACCCTGAGGATGTGCAGGACCGTAACACAGACCAGCACGGATGAACCATAGACGTGGATTCCACGAACTGCCAGGCCCCAGTTGATCGAGCCAAAGATCGGAATGTTCGAGATAAAGCCTTCATTGATGTGCTTCACGCTCGCATGTGCCGATTCCGGTCCCGATGAGTAGTACATCGAGAGGGCGATGCCCGTGATGAACTGGAACGCGAGCAGTGTCATCAGGAGATTTCCTAATGTCTGCCACCAGCTGACGCCAGCCGGCATCTGCTCGTCCAGGTTCTTCCTGACGAAGCCCCACCAGCCAAGGCGGAGTTCAAGCCAGTCGCTCAGCTTAGGGCGGTCCAGCCTTGCCTGCTCTGAGTCAGTGAGGTTTTGAGCCTGTGTCTCCACAGGGGATTCCGGTGAAATGACCTGTTTCTTGTCTTCTGACATCTCTTAGACCTCCCTGTAGACCCAAATGTGATCGTCTTCGATCTTAGTCTTGTGCTCGAAGAGCCCTCGTGCTGGAGGTCCAGCAACGACAGCGCCCGCATCATCAAACACCGCACCATGACATGGGCAGAAGAACCTGCCTTTATCGGACTGGTAGTCAACACGGCAGCCCAAGTGAGGACAGGCCGGATCGAAGGCCAAGACCTTGTCTCCAGATCGCCTCATGAAGAGCGCATACTCTCGGTCGACTTCCATGAAGCCGTCCTTGATGTGCATCGTGAACTTGACATCCTTGGTTTCACCCGGCGGAAGATCTGATTCGGAAAGCACCTTCACCCAGATGCCCTTGCGCTTCTGGAGCAGGGGCGCTCCGACAAAGCCAACAACCGGTCCGATAATCGCCGTAGCGATCACCCCATTGATGATTCCAACCGAGATTCCAAGCAGCTTTCTTCGCTCCGGGCTATCCGGAGCGTCGTTGCCGCAATCGCAGTTGTCGCAGTTTTTGCAGTCACTCATTTCAGTCTTCCGGGGCTACGGGTAGTACCGCAGCTTCACCGAGCCCTCCTCGCCCGGCTCAAGCAGGCCTATAACCTGCTCGGCTATTCGTTGAGACTTGTGATGCCGCCCCGGTGACGGTTCACGTTCGAATCCAAGATCAACACCTGATTCAGCCACAGCCTCCGTCACTCGCGTGATTCCCACAAGCACGGGCACGATGAATACGTGCGCACCTCGTGTGAAGGGCCATGTCAGCATCAGAACTGCGATGGTCGTCAAGTGGTAGAGGTAGATCGTCATCGTCCAGTCGGTCACGCCGGTTCTCTTGAGGAGAACTACGATGAAGCCGCTGACGATTGCGTGGAGAATGAGATTTACAAAGAGGAAGTCACGCCCCAATGTGTGCCCGTTGTCCACGTACTCATCGACCTTGTACCGGTACATCACGTAGCAGACTCCGATGAAGATCAGGCCGCCACAAACGACTGGGAAGAGCTTGAGAGGATGTGTCAGTGCCAGCTCGGCTCTCAGAGGATTGAACACGGCCATGAGAATGTCCGCGAGCATCAGTCCACAGAAGCCATAGAGAAGCAGTCCATGCATGAACCATCGATGCTTGCTCTTCTTCCAGAGTGACGAGACAAGGAAGCCTTCGACGATCAGTGCTTTGAGGAAGATTCCCCAGGCTTTGAACGTGCCGAACGCTTTAATCGCCGGCTTCAGCATCTTCAAGCCTGAGTTCCCAACCCAGTATCGCAGCACCAAGATCGTGAAGATCAGGGAGAGAACCGTGACGGTCATGAAGATGTGACCAACGCTTGTCTGAGAAAGGAATCGACCTACCTTGTAGGCGATTGGAATCTGCGAGTCGTCCTTTTCTGTAGCCTGCAGCTCGTTCCAAATGCTGCTGACAGCTTCGTCATCCAGCATGGATTCAGGAGTGCCAGTCATCATTCCTTTGCCTTCGCGGACGAGAGCAAGGAACTCTTCTTCGGTCATTTGAGTGCCAGCAATCGGCGGGCCTGAGTTGCCCATAGCCGTCTGTCCGTGACAGCCGACACAGGACGACACCAGATAGGCATCGAGCCCTTCGACAGCCGTCATCTCAACGGCAGGCTCAGGGTCGTCGTCCGTATCCGTTGCGGGAGCCGGTTCGACAACCTGCAGCTCGCTATACATCGCGCTGACGACGTCGTCGCCCATCTCATCCGCAGATGTAGGAGTCATCATCGCCGTGCCGTCTCGGACGACAGCGAGGAACTCCTCTTCAGTAAGGGCTGTGTTTGCAATCGAGGGAGCGAAGCCATCGGCACCTGTTCCACCGTGACAGCCAGCGCATGCTGAGGCCGCATAGGTGTCGAGTCCAACGGCGTTGATCTCCGTGTCCTGAGCCAGCGCGAGCGCTGGGATTAGGAGGGCAAGCAGACCAAGAAGCATCGGAAGAAGCTTCAGCCTTCGGCTTTGGAATCTTGCCGGAACTGCCTTAGCAGCCTCTGGTTTGTCAGCCACAGCGTTCTGTGGGCCGCGAACCAGTTTGGATGGCTCGCCAGCCTCCGCTCGGTTGCCCATCGTCTGGACTTCCTGGTTGGACATCGTTCCCAGATACATAGTTGCTGGTTTAGTCTTTGCTTCAGGAAGCAAGTAGAAGGGCTCTCGTCGAGTCTCCTGCTTCTGCTCCACGATGTACTGTGAGACCACGCTGTTCGGATCTTCGGTATCTCCGAAGATGCGAGCCGTTGTGGGGCATGCCACTACGCAGGCCGGATCGAGACCCTCATCGACTCGGTGCGCACAGTACGTGCACTTCCGGGCGACGTTCTCGTTCAGCCTAGGCTTGACAAAGTCTCGCTCATACGGCTCATCTTCATTGAGATACCAATGATCCTGCTTGTACAGGTAGACGTTGCCGTACGGGCATGCTGAAACGCATGCGCCGGTGCCTTTGCAGCGGTCCTGATCGATCAGGACGATTCCGTCGTCTCGCCGGAAGATCGCCTTGTTGGGGCAGGCCTTCAGGCATGGCGCGTCATCGCAGTGGTTGCAGAGAACCGGAAGGTAGATCCGCTTCACGTTTGGATACTTGCCTGTCTCAATGTTGAGAACTCTTGCGAAGAATGTGTCGACCGGAGTCCCATTCTCCTGCTTGCAGGCGACGGTGCATGCATCGCAGCCGATGCAGCGCGTCATATCGATGAGCATCGCGTAGCGAGCCATTATTTCACCTTCCTTACGTTGACTCTTGTGTCCTTCCAGTGCTGACCTGGCGCGTAAACGGCAGGCAGATAGTAAGCCTCGTGAGTCGGTTTGATCTTTTGATGGGTGTGAACACTGTGATAGTGCTGTCCCGGGCCTCCTGCGAGGAACTGATCCCACCAGCCGTGATCAACGCAGAGAACACCGGGCTTGATCGACTCGGTGAGAAGCGCCCACAGCTTGTAGGAGCCGTTCTCGTTGTAGATCTCGACAACATCGTTGTCCGCGATCCCCCGCTGAGCCGCGTCGATCGGGTGGATTTCCACGATTGGCTTGCGGTTGATATTGCGCAGGACCTTGTTGTTGGAGTGCGTCGAGTGAACTCTCCACTTGGAGTGGGGAGTTACGATGCAGAAGGGAAGAGCCTGCTCTTCCTGGGTCATGTGCGAGAAGGCCGGAATGAACCGGGGGACTGTCTCGCCCATCTTCTGATAGATATCCTCTTCTTTGTAGAACTCCATGCGCCCGGTCTTCAGGAACTCGCGCTGAGCTCCCTCAGGGAACGGATAAGCCCTTGGCGGGAAGAGTTTGTGCTCCTGAATCTGAGCGTCAAGTCCGCACTCAGGGTCGTGGACCTTGAGTCTGACTGGACCCTTCTTTAGCATGTCGACCGTGATGCCGTCAACTTCCGGACAATCCGGGTTGTCGAGCATCGTCTCCATCGCTTCAAATTCATCGTAGTCGAACTTTGGAAGAAGATCAGGCTGGATGCGCTTGATCAGCTCCTTGATGATCCAAAACTCTGTCTTGGAGCCGTACTGTGGAGGAACAACCTCCTGCTGAATCTGCAGGTACGGGTGACACCCTGTGCCGACGAGTTCGTACTTCTCCCAGAACGTGGGGACTGGAAGGATGACATCGGCGTATTCACACGTCGGTGTCATCTGGAAGTCTTGGACCACGAACAGATCGCACTTGTCAATGGCTGTCTTCATCGGGCCAGACCACTCGGTGACGAGCGGGTTGGCATGCGAGCAAAAGAAGCCTTTGAAGCCGTCCTTGGGGAACTTGATCTTCGGGTTGATCGTCTCTGTCGGCTTGCCGAGCAGGAAGTAGTGGACTGGGATCGCGTTGGGACGCTGACCCTCGGGGAACCACCACGGGGAGACATCGAGTCGGAAGTGGTGCTGACCTGAGTAGATCGTCACGCCTTCACCCGGCCGTCCGTGAGCTCCCACGAGCGTGGCGAACATCAGGATCGATCGGATTGTGAGGTCGCCGTGAAGTCTATGGTTGACGCCCATCCCGATGATGATCGAAGCGGGTCGCGTATTTGCGAACTCCTCTGCGATCTGGCGGATCGTGGCAGCCGGAACGTCTGTGATCTTCTCAGCCTCTTCCGGGCTGTACTCAGGCTTCATCACCTCAGCTTCGACATGTTCGAAGACTGGGACGACTTTGACGCTCTTGCCATCGATGTTCACCTCATGTGAACCATGGAAAGTTGGGCTGACGCCTTCTGGCAGCTTCAGCGTGTTCATCGGCAGGGTGTAGAGCCCGTTGGACGTCTCATCCCAAACGACGAATTCAGAGGCTTGACCCATTCCGACATCGGCAGCGGTGAGGCGCATGCCGTTGTCCTCTCTGACGAGAGTGGCCATGTCTGTATATGTCTTAAGGAACTCCCAGTCGACCAGTCCCTTCTCCAGGATCGTGTGACACATGGAGAGAGCGAGCAGTCCGTCAGTTCCGGGATTGACCGGGACCCAAAGATCTGCACCCTTGGCTGTCTGGCTGCATCGCGGATCGATCGAAACGATCTTGCAGTTGTTCTTCTGCTTGGCGTATGTCGTCAGGAACTTGGCGTCCGGGATGCGGGTCTGGAAGACATTGCTCGACCAGAGGATCGCGTATTTTGCGTGGCCCCAGCTCTTGGTTTCGCACTCGATAGAGTCGATTCCGACTGTCTGGGTGTATCCCATGGAAATGTCGCCGTTGAAGTCGTAGGCTGTACCGAATGACATTCCGAGCAGCGCGGCCATTCGAACCTGCGCACCCTTCTGAACGTATCCGGTACCGACAACCTGGTTGAAGAGCAGCAGGCTCTCCGGGCCATGATCGTCGATGATCGTCTTCATCTTGTCGCCGACATAGTCGAGGACTTCGTCCCATTCAGCCTCGCGCCATTTGCCCTCTCCACGCTCACCTGTTCGAATCAATGGTTTTTTGATGCGATCTGGCCCGTAGATCAGGTGTGTCATCGACATGCCGCGCAGGCATCCGCGCGGGTTGTATTCCTCGTCTGGGTAGTCGGCAGCGGGCTTGAGGTCGACAATTGTGTCATCGACGACCGTCGCCAGCCAGCCGCACGCACCGGTGCAATTTGGACTGTCAGTAGTGCGGACGACTCGTACTCTGCCTGAATCAGGTTGGGAGCTTGAGCCTCGTCCGGGCACAGCGTGTCTTGTTGCCATAGACTTTTCTCGCGGCATGACCGAGAGAATCGCTTCTCTGGCGCCAGCAGATTGATTGTCTCTCAGGGTCATACCCGATGTTATGATGGCTGTCATATTTATCTGAGTTGAGGCAGGCAAACATGGGGATGGCGGAAGGGATTCCGACAAGTTTCGGGTCCCGCAGCCAAGGGCAAATATGGTTTTTCTCCCCCTTCCAGCGGACGCGATTCCGCCTCTTTCAGACAACCTCTCGTGGGATCTTTCGCTGCGCAGCAGAGCTGAGCGGCGCGACGATTTGGACTTCGATGAAGAGGTCTCCGACAACGGCCTAAAAATCTGGTCACGAGGTCGAATTGGCCTCAATTACGCCATGGGTGAAGGCTCCAAGGCGCGCATTGTCTACCAGTACAACAACCTTCAAAACCTGTCCACTCTGGGCAGCGAGTCTCAGAAGACAAAGCAGGACTTGGTCGAGGCCTACATCACAAGAAATGATGAAGGCAGCACGCTCACGATTGGACGACAGAAGGTCAACAAGGGCGCACAGCGACTGATGGGCGCTCTCGAATGGGCCAATACGTCTAGGTCCTTCGACGGTGTTCGACTGAGCAATGGCGAGTGGGACTTTTTCGCCGGCCAGCTGGCACTTAATCCAGTCTCCAACTACGATGTTCAGGTCGGCTTGGCAGCTAATAAGAACCAGTACGGCGAGACGATGCTGATCTATAAGAGCGACAGCTCAAAGGCGAATCAGCAGTTCACTCACACTGGTCCCACCGGCATGATCAGCCACTACACGCTGAACCACCGATTTGACCAGAAGATGGGCAAGGTTCGGGTTGAAGCCGAAGGCTCAATCCAGTGGGGCCGCAAGTACGGCGCCGACCTGGAAGCTTGGGCAGGTCACGCTAAGCTCAGCACCCCGGTCAGCGGCTCGATGACTGCGTTCTTGGAAGGCAACATCGCAACAGGCGGTTCATCAGACGGCACAATCAACACCTTTGATAACCTCTTCCCGACCAATCACCTATTCTACGGCTACGGCGATCGCCAAGGTCTGAGCAACATGACCAGCCTCTCCGGCGGTGTGGTCTGGCAGGCACGCAAAGATCTGTCATTGGAGATTTCAGCGCACACGTTCAGCCTCTACGATGAAGAAGATGGCTGGTACGGAGTCGGCGGTGGCATGAATAAGATCGGCGGCGTAAACGCCATCGATGCAACGGGCAACTCCGGCAAGGACATCGGCAGCGAGCTCGACTTCAACGCGAAGTGGCGCCTCGACAATAAGACAATGTTCATGGGCGGTGTGACCGTCTTCCAGCCGGGAGACTTCGTCAAATCGTTCGTGAATGGAACTGTTAGCGACAGCACCTGGGCTTACGTCCAGTTCAGCCGCAAGTTCTAAACAGAATCACCTCAAGAATCTGTTGAAAGGCCTGGTCCCTGAAGAGGGGCTGGGTCTTTTTTTGTGACCTATGACGGCTGTCATAGCGCGTACTTCCCAGATGGCGAGAATGGGGTCATGAGCGCCTCAAACATGGGTAAGCGAGTGCTCTTTCTTAACACGCTCGCTTTCACCGTGTGTTTCGCCGTTTGGATGATGTACGGGGTCCTGATCACGTTCATGATCAGCAATGGACTCCTCACCCTTGACAAGGCTCAGATTGGCTGGCTGATCGGAATCCCGGTTCTCACAGGCTCAATCACAAGACTTCCCATCGGAATCATGTCGGATAAGTACGGCGGCAAGCCCGTCTACATCGGCGTGATGCTCTTCAGTGCGGCAGCTTGTTTTGTTGTCAGCTTCATGAACGATTTCACAGGCCTGATGATTGCTGGCCTGCTGTTTGGCGTCGCTGGCGCATCGTTCGCGGTTGGCATCGCTTACACCTCGGTCTGGTTCCCCAAAGAGCAGCAGGGCACGGCGCTCGGCATCTTCGGCGTCGGCAACGCAGGCGCTGCGATTACAAGTCTTGGCGCTCCTCATCTTCTTAATAATCTGACCGACGGTGGGGCAAATCCAGAGAACTGGACGAAGATGCCACAGATCTACGGCATCGCGCTCATCGTGATGACGGTTATCTTTGCGATCTTCACCGTAAACAAGAAGCCAGAAGGCAGCGCTACAAGATCGATGGCGGAACGGCTGGAGCCGCTCAAGCACTTGAGAGTCTGGCGATTTGGCCTCTACTACTTCCTGGTGTTTGGTGGATTCGTAGCCCTGTCTCAGTGGCTGATCCCCTACTACCTGAACGTCTACACCATGCCGCTGGCGACTGCCGGCCTCATGGCAACGATCTTCATCCTCCCCTCTGGCGTTATTCGCGCTCTTGGAGGCTGGGCTTCGGACAAGTTTGGCGCCAGGAAGACGATGTACTGGGTGCTCAGCACCTGTGCGCTGTTCTTCCTACTGGTCATCTTCCCAAGAATGGAGATCATCTCCCCTGGTGAGGGCATCCTCAGCAACAAGACCGACACGGTGGCAGCAGTGACGCAGGAGTCGATCACTATGGAAAGCGGGGCTGTCTTCAACCTGAAGCAGAAGCCGGCTGAGATGTATGACGGGGATGAAGAGGCATTCATCATGCCGAAGTTCCAGTCGTGGCAGGAGCCGATCGTCGAAGTCGGTCAGGTCATTAACAAGCCGAATCCAGAGAAGAAAGTCGGCAAGAAGAAGGAGCTGATCGCCAAAGGCGTGACGCGTGTCTTCTTCCAGGCCAATGTCTGGGTCTTCACGATCCTGATCTTCCTGGCTGGCATCTCAATGGGCATCGGCAAGGCTGCTGTCTACAAGCACATCCCGGACTACTTCCCGAAAGATGTCGGCGTAGTTGGTGGGCTCGTTGGCGTGCTCGGCGGCTTGGGCGGCTTCCTATGCCCGATCATCTTCGGATACATGCTGAAGGGAAGCGGGGTCTGGACGACCTGTTGGGTGTTCCTGGCGGCAATCTCGATCATCTCGCTCTTATGGATGCATAAAGTTGTGACACGCATACGAAGCAACTCTATGGAAGACGCACCTCCAACAAGTGCTGAGCAGGAGACTGCCAGCTAGCTCAATTACGGCCCTGTTCAAGACTTGAGCAGGGCCGTTTACATTTTCAAGAAAAACAAAGAAAATCATGGACAAAACCGGCGCTCGAACTCCTGAACATTGGGATGTAGAAGACCAAGGCTTCTGGGAGTCAACGGGCAAAAAAATCGCCAACATCAACTTGTGGATCTCAATCCCCAACCTGCTCTGCGCCTTTTCGGTGTGGCTCTACTGGGGAATGGTTGCGAAGTTCATCCAGAAGCTGCACTTCGCCAACACTGAGCTCTTCAACTTCACGTTTATGAACGGCGGCATGCCGTATGACGGTGATGGCTACCGAGCCCTCATGTTTACGCTGCCCGCAGTGGCCGGTCTGGCCGGTGCGACGCTCAGGATTCCGAACTCGTTCATGATCGCCATCACTGGCGGCAGAAACGTCAAGTTTATGACGACTCTGCTTCTGCTGATACCAGCGCTTGGCGCGGGTATTGCGCTGCAGAATCCAAACGTCTCATTCCTGACGCTGATCATCCTCGCGGCGATCTCTGGTGTCGGTGGCGGCGCATTTGCCTCTTCGATGTCCAACATCAGCTTCTTCTTCCCGAAGAAGATGCAGGGTCTGGCTCTCGGACTGAATGCTGGCCTCGGAAACCTCGGCGTCAGCGTCATGCAGTTCCTGCTGCCGTGGGCGATTACTCTCCAGCTCTTCGGCTCAATGAGCGGTGAGGGATACACGACGGGTGACAAAACGGTCTGGATTCAGAACGCTGGCTTGGTTTGGGTTCCGATCCTCGCCTTCTTTGGTGTTCTGGCGTTCTTCTTCATGAACAACCTGCCGCAGCACAAGGTGGGATCCACTCCTGGTGCTGTTGCTAAGTTCCTCTGGCTGACTGTTCTCGGCTACATCGGTGCTGCAACCGGCATCGTGCTTCTCATCGTTCCGTGGGGCGGATTCCCACAGCTCGCCAAGATCTTCCTAATCTTGGTCGTCGTTGTATTCCTCACCCTGTTCGTCATGAAGAAGCTGACTCCAAAGGATGTCAGCGATAACCTAGAAGGCCAGTTTGCGATCTTCAAGAATAAGCACAACTGGATCATGACGTGGCTCTACACGATGACATTCGGCTCGTTCATCGGCTACGCCAACGCATTCCCCAAACTGATCGATGACGTGTTTGGTTTTGTTCGAGTTGACCCGGCGGGCCAAGCACTGACTGAAGCAATTGTCAACGATGCCGCGCCAGTCTCGGCGAAGTACATCTTCATCGGAGCTGGTGTGGGTGCCTTGATCCGTCCTCTGGGCGGCTGGCTATCCGATAAGATCGGCGGCGCGAAGGTCACTCACTGGGACACGATCGTGATGATCGGTGCAACGATCGGTGCAGGCTGGTATGTCCAGCAGGCGATGGCCTCGAACAAGCCGGAGCAGTTCTTTATTCCGTTCCTGCTGCTGTTTATTCTGCTCTTCGCAACAACAGGCATCGGCAATGGCTCAACCTTCAGGATGATTCCGATTATCTTCCCGAAGGATCAAGCTGGTCCGGTTCTTGGCTGGACATCAGCGATCGCCGCCTACGGCGCGTTCCTCATCCCCAAGATCTTCGGAATGCAGATCAAGAACGGTACGCCTGAGATCGCCCTTTACGGGTTCGCAGCGTACTATTTGAGCTGTCTTGTCGTGAACTGGTGGTTCTACGCCAGGAAAGACGCCGAAATCCCCTGCTAACAGGCAGGACTCAAAAGCTGGCCGGCCGTCCTCATCTGAGGGCGGCTGGTCTTTTTTTTGGGCAGGGGCTTCCAGAAGCTGAATTGCCGCTCGTTTGAGGGAGAGGGGTCAGTCAAATCCTAGATCCCGTGTGCCATGGACAGGCCCTCTCAGGGTTTGTCCGTGCTCTTAGATGATCTGTGGACGAGGACGTCTGCACCACACTGGGAGTGACTTTCTGGCCTCTCTCCTTCGACCAGCGGGAGAGGGGGAGATTAGGAGAGGGGGCTTGCCCTTCCAGTCACTCTTTCCGCAGTAAGACTGGAGGAAGCCAAGGTCAGGTGAGTGCTCTCACTCTCCAAGACTTAAGATCGGTCTGTCCCCCTCCTAGCCTCCCCCTCATCCGAGGGAGAGGGACCAATCAAACCGAGCTCCTGCGAAGCACGGTCACGCGGAAGGACCCTGTGGTGCAGATGTCCTCATCTGCTCTTAGATGATCTGTGGACGAGGACGTCTGCACCACACTGGGAGTGACTTTCTGGCCTCTCTCCTTCGACCAGCGGGGGAGGGGGAGATTAAGAGAGGGGGCTGCGAGCAGCGCGAGCGGTCTTATCGCCTGCCGCCAGCTCCGGCCCAAGGCCGGCCCCCTCCTAGCCTCCCCCACCATTCGTGGGGGAGGGACCAATCTAAATCCTGTTCGGCGCAGACGGAGACGTCCAAACGACAAGTGTCAGGTCGTTTTCAAGAGGCGTTCAGCTGTTTGGTAGAGATCAGCCGTGAGCTCAGCCAGGAAGTAACGGCCTCGCTGCTTCGCTCTGGAGTACCAAGGGTTCATGAGGACGGATCGGAGCAGGAAGACGCCCTCCTTTTCGTACTCCTCTCGTGTAACGCCGAGGCGACCTAGAAAATCCTGGGCCGAGTCTGGAGAGAATCGCTCCGGATCAAGCACTGTCCGACTTGCAAAGAACCGCCGTTCATGGATGCTGTGCTCGCCGATGTCTTGGATCGTGAATCGGTCGTAGATGGCGCGATTGAGATCGTTGATTTCGCTCAGGCTCAACTGCCTTTCCGTCGACTTGAACGCGTAGCAGACGATATTTGACCCTGGCTTGGAGAGAGGAACTGCTTGGACCGTCTGCCCTCGGCTCAGGTCAGGGAATTCGTCAAGAAGGGTGTAGAGCTCTGCGGCGTTCCGCACTGTCTCCTGCATGAGGCGGCCATGACCTGAAGAGTCGAGCGGGATCAGCTTGTGGCTCAGCCAGAGGCTCGCTGCGGCGGACCCAGGCTTGCTGCCTTCCAGGATAAACATGCCGATCGAGTCGTCCTTCTGGTCGGCCTCGCCGCCCTTGGCTTCTTCAGCGATGTACTTCGCGTCTTGGCGTGCAACGGGCTTGACCAGATCAGACTTGAAGCAGACAGCGCCTGCCGGATAGGGGACAAATCCCAGCTTGTGAGGATCGACGGTTATCGAATCACACTCTCCCAACTTCTCCAATGCCTCGCATTGGGAGGCGTCTGGAAGCGGCAGATTGAGCGTGACAGATCTGCCGTCAATCATCGTATTGACGCGTGGGTCACCCAGCCCCATTCTGCTCGGTATGAGCATCGTTCGAAGATAGCCTCCATACGCAGCGTCCGCATGAATCCAGAACGAGGGCTTGCCGGCCGCTTCCCGCTCCTCACGGATGTCCAACACGAGGTTGACAGGATCGATCGCTCCGCATTCTGTCGTCCCGGTCACTGCGACAACCGCCAACGGCACTCGCCCCTCTTGATCAAGCCTATCTAAGGCCTCTCTGAGGGCG
>JALGYA010000226.1 GCA_029824475.1 Fimbriimonadia bacterium
GTCCACGACTACGAAGGTGTGCTTGCAGGTCTGCCCAAAAACACGCCGCAAATCCTGCTCCAGCATCAGCCAGACATGGCGGAGGAGATCGATCCCAAGTACCGGGTAGACCTTATGCTCTCCGGCCACATGCACGGAGGGCAGCTCCGAGTCCCCTTTATGAGCGAGTGGTTCCTGCCCAGCAGGTACGGCACGAAGTTCATTGAAGGAATGGTCCAGGGCAAAGGATGCCGCGTGTATGTCAACCGGGGCATCGGAGGAATTGGACCCGGTCGGCCACGCCTCAAGGCGATGCCGGAAATCACCATCCTTGAGTTGACGGCTCGAGCCTAGCTCCTCTTCCGCACAACAGCGTCAAACGCTGCAATTGCGGCCGCAACGTGCACGTTTAACGATCGTCCTTTTCCGTACATCGGGATATACACAGCATGGTCGCAATGCTTGTAGACGCTTGGATAGATGCCAGTCTGCTCGTTGCCCAGCACGAAGCAGACCCGCTCCGGATAGTCGAAATCGAAGCAGCACTCGGCGTCCTCATCCACTTCCAGCGCCACCAGCGTCCACCCGTCTGATATCGCCTTTTTCGCAGCTTCTTCGTGGACCTTGTGATACTCAAAGGGGATCCGACGGTGGTGCCCGAGCGAGGTGACAGGAATCATTGGGCTGTCGTCAGGTTGAGGGGTTTTTCCCGAAGCGTAAATCCTCGCCGCTCCGAGCCCGTCAGCCACACGAATCAACCCGCCCACGTTGTAGGCGTCGCTCATGTCCTGAAGCAGAAACGCAACTTCGATCTGAGGCGGGTATTCGCGCTCAACTTTGGCGAAGAAGTCCTTGACCTGTTTCTTAGTCCGGATCGGCTTCATCGAGCGGCGTGTTTACCTGAAATCAGCTCCGCTCAGCGGAGACGGCCTTGCCTGGTCCAGCCAGTTTGGCGCTGTCGAGAGCTTTCTCGGCGGCGGTGAGAAGGCTGTCGGCGTCCTCCGCAGCCCCGCCCAGAGATGCTGATCCGATCCAGGCCTGCAGGCTCGGCTCGTCCAACTCTTTGGCGGCAGTCAGAATCTGCTTAGCTCGGCGCAGGGCGGTGAACTGCCCACTGCCAAGCAGTATGGCTGCCGTGAGCCCGGGCTCAATCCTAATCAGGCGATCCGATGGGTTCAACAGCTCGCCCACGAGCGGCAGCACTATCGCCTCGGTGTAGGCTATGTCGTGGTCAGATGAGTACGTGACCAGCAGCAGAGACAAAGTCTCACCATGGGCCGAAGCCCGCGCGATGACGTCCGCCAGCTCTCCAGGAGTCGGTCGATCGGTCGAAGTCTCAGCCTGGGCCTTTGTCTGAATCATCTCCGCCAAGACATGCTCACAGGCATCTGTCATGGCTGCGGCGGCCTGCTGGGCCGCGGACTTCTCAGTTCCAGCGTCGAATACGATGTAGATGAGGCCAGAAGCTTCCCCTCGGGAAATCAACGGAGCTGTCGCATGCGGCAGGGAGAGATCGGCCTGCAGGAAGCACGGCATCCCTGGGTTCTCAGGCGTCCAGGCGTGCGGCTCGCCAGTTCGCATCGACCAGACATCCTTGACGAGTGCCTGATGTATGCGAGCACTCATCGGAAAGTTTCCCCAGTCCCCAATCGGCTCAATCAGACCTGCAGATGGTCGCCGTGCCAAGACCTGCCCGCCGACTCCAATGCTCAGATCCGACCCAGCTGATCGAATGAGAGTGAGCGCCTCGGTCAGGTTTCCGCAAAGTGGCAGTTCAGCTGAAAGCCGATTCAGCCCAGCAGTGATGACCGAAGCCTGCCTAGCGGACGCACTCTCGACGCTCAAGGTCTGTTTCGGAACGGACTCGACCGGTGGAGGGGACTGCGCCGGTGCCAGCGTCAGCTCGAGACCGCCTCCCTCGCGCCCGCGACCCGCAGCGCGGAACGCGAGGCGAACCTGATCCCCGCTGCCGAGAACGATGAGATCCGAGCCTTCGATTGGCCCAGGCTCGATGCCGGCCAGAATCCGCAGCGCTGCCTGCCGCAGGGGTGAGTGTGCATCGGGAGAGAGGATGGCAAGGCTGCGGCCAAGAAGCTGATCGGGATCGTGCCCCAGGAGGCTTGCCGCGGATTGAGTCAGCTGCACGACGCACAGGGCCGGATCAACAATGATCTGAACCCCAATCTCAGAACCCAGCCCGAGGGCCGCCCCTGTGTCTCTTTGCGCGCGTGAAGCCATCTATGGTCTGCCATCTCAGAGTAGTGCAAATTCTGCGCCATTCGCAAACACGGTCAAAATTGCAGGGGCATTTGCCTGGTTTTGGGCACGAAACCTAACGAGCGGAGTCTAAAAAGGAAATATTGGAAAAAGCGGTCCTGAGACCTTGCAGGACCAAAGGTCCATTTGGTCATAATTGGACGCACGCCGAGAGGCGGAGTTTTTGTCGGGCAAGGTCGCCTGATTTGAGTTGGAGAATGGAATTGACAGATCTGCCTGATAGGTATAAGTCCACGGAAGAGGAAGAGAAGCTCTTCACGCAGGACGCAATTGAGGGCAAAGAATACGCCGCGCATGGGACCGCCAAGCGCAAGCTGATTGTCGTTGGGCTTTCGCTCTTCATTATCGTCGTCGTGGCCTTTGGAGTCACGCCGGTCAGGCTGGCGCTGCAGCTGCTCATCTCAAACTCAAAGTCAGATTCACAGATTCCTTACGTACAGGGTGATAGCCTCGTCTACCACGAAGGCGGTCAGAAGCGGTCTGTCTCACTGCAGGTCTCTGGCGGCACAACGATCGCAACTCGTTTCCCTGGCGGCCTAGCGGCTGCCGACAGCTCATCAATGACGGTCAGCTTTGTGGCCAGCAATGGCAGCACAAGCGAAGTCAAGGTGACTGAACAGTTTGGTGAAGGCGACTACATCGCCTCCCTCAGTCCTCATCCGAGCGGAGTGCTCGCTGTCGTCAAGCAGAGCCGACGAGCGGCTGGCATCGATCAATCGAGCCGTACGGTTCTGGTTGAACCAGGGCGAGCTGGCGTTACAGTGATTTTTGATGATGCAGCGGGGCAGGTTTCTCCCGACGGTCAGACGGCTGTCACCTATAACAAAATGGGTGTTTTCAAGCTGATTTCGAACACATCCTCTTCTGACATTGTTGAGCGGCTGAATGTGACCTCGTGGAGCTACGACTTCCAGAATTCAGCCCTCGTGGTTGCTGATGACGCCAGTGTTTCGGTCTACCGCGGCGGCTCCGAGAAATCGTTCAAACCGGCGGTTCTGCACAAGGTGATCAGCGTCCAGACCGTGCCGCATGCACAGGAGATTCTGGTTACGGTCAAGAAGCCCGCTGGTGGCCACGCAGTTCTTGCGTACACCTACAGCGGCGGCGTAAAGGGAATCAGGCTGACGGAAGGCGAACTTCCGGTAGTGCCGATCGCTCCAGCTGATCCGGCGCTGGTCCGATAGCAGGCATCAGCCAAATCGGCCTGAGATGTAGTCCTCTGTCTCTCGGCTGCTCGGGTTGAGGAACAGGTCCTGCGTATTCTGATATTCCACCAGCCGCCCCTGCATGAAGAAGGCTGTTGAGTCGCTCGCCCGCTGTGCCTGCTGCATGTTGTGGGTCACGATGAGGATTGTGTAGTCCTCTTTGAGCTCGCCAATCAAGTCCTCAATCTTCGTTGTTGCTACCGGGTCGAGAGCGGAGCACGGCTCGTCCATCAGAATGATCTGAGGCTCGACCGCGATTGTGCGGGCAATACAGAGCCGCTGCTGCTGCCCACCAGACAGACCAAACGCATTCTGGTGCAGCTTGTCCTTGACCTCATCCCACAGATACGACCTCGTCAAACATCGTTCAACGATGACCTCCAGCTCGGCCTTCTTCTTGATCCCGTGAATCCGGGGTCCGTAGGCCACGTTGTCAAAGATCGACATCGGGAACGGATTCGGCTTCTGAAACACCATTCCAACATGTTTGCGCAGCTCGACCGGGTCGACCGCAGGTGCGTAGATGTCCTGATTCTCAATCGTGATTGAGCCTGTCAGCTTCGTCCCCTGGATCAAGTCGTTCATGCGATTGATGCATCGCAGGAAGGTCGATTTTCCGCAGCCAGAGGGGCCGATCAGGGCCGTGACTCGCTGCCGCTGAACTTTGAGGCTCACGTCAAAAAGAGCCTGGAAATCGCCATAGTAAAAGCTGACGTCTTCGACGTCAACAATCGGCTCTAGAGAGACGGGCGCAGAAGCGGCTTCGGCCATCATGTCAAGTTTATCCAATTATCCTGTTGAGCCAGTCGCCTCTTGACGCAGAGCATGGTCCACAAGGACCAGAGCCGCCATCGCTTCCACCATCGGAATCGCACGGGGGAGAACGCACGGATCATGCCGGCCACGGCCAGCCAGAGTGGTGTTCTCCTTCTCCGAAGTGATCGTCTCCTGTTCAGCGAGGATCGTTGCCACTGGCTTGAAGGCACACCTCAGAAGAATCGGCATTCCATTTGATATCCCGCCCTGGATGCCTCCGCTGTTGTTCGACTTCGTCCAGACGTTCTTGTCAGCATCCGCACGAAAG
>JALGYA010000227.1 GCA_029824475.1 Fimbriimonadia bacterium
CAGGGACACCGTGAAGGTCTATCATCTGAACAGAGGCTTTGATCAGAAATGACAGTCAAAATTCTCTACTTTGCCGTGCTGAAAGACCAGGCGGGGCTCTCTCAAGAGAGTGTCGAGACTGGCGCAAGTGACGTCGCAGGCCTCTACGCGGAGACAGCGGCCCAGCACGGATTTGATCTGCCTGTCACTATGGTGCGGTTCAGCATGAACGGCCAGTTCGTGAACCCTGATGAGCCGTTGACCCAAGGCTGCGAAGTCGTTTTCGTACCGCCGACTGCAGGAGGGTAGCCAGTGTTTAAAGTCCTCTCCGAGCCACTGCAGCTTGAGCCTCTGTCGTTGCCTGGCTCCGGTGCGCGCCTGGTATTTGAAGGCCATGTCCGCTGCGTAAACGAAGGCAGGGAAGTGATTGCCCTGGAGTACGAGGCCTTTGGTGAACTCGCGGAATCTGAAGGCGACAAGCTCATCGCTGAGGCGATGGAGAGGTTCAGCATCTCTTCGGTGCGTTGCGTCCATCGTGTGGGTCGGCTCGATATTGGTGAGATCGCGGTCATCATCGAGGTGCTTTCCCCGCACAGGCAGTCCTCCTTTGATGCCTGCCGGTACGTGATCGAGGAGCTGAAGGCGCGCGTTCCGATCTGGAAGAAAGAGATCTATGCGGAAGGGGACTCGGGCTGGATCAATGCCCACGCCCCGGTCGGAGAGACGACAACCGACTTAACCGATGCACAGACGCAGCGCTATGACCGCCAATTGCTGCTCCCAGGAGTAGGGAATGAGGGCCAGAAGCGGTTATTGGGCAGCTCTGTATTGGTCATCGGAGCAGGTGGGCTCGGCTGCCCAGCGCTGGCGTATCTAGCCGCCGCAGGAGTTGGGAGAATCGGCATCTGCGACATGGATACGGTCGATGTGTCGAACCTGCATCGGCAGGTTCTGTTCGGGGACCTGGATGTCGGCAAGCCGAAGGCGAAAGTGGCAGCCGAGAAGATCCGGGCGATGAATCGCGACTGCGATGTCGTGCCGATTGAGGCTTGGGTGCACTCTTCAACTGCATCTGATCTCGTGGATGGCTGGGATGTCGTTATTGACTGCACAGACTCCTTTGAGGCGAAATTCAGCTTGAACCGGGCCTGTTTTGAAGCGTGTGTTCCGCTCGTGCAGTCCTCTATCCATCGGTCAGAGGGGCAGCTTCATCTGTTTGATCCTGGGGATGCTGATTCTGGGTGCCTGAGATGCCTGTGGCCAGATCAGCCGCTCGATGGGTGTGTTGGAGTCTGCGACGAGACTGGCGTCTGGGGAGCCACAGCGGGCCTCTTCGGCACAATGCAGGCCTACGAGGCGATCCGGCAAATCATCGGCCAGGAATCGCCGCTGAAGCGCAGCCTTTTGCTCTACGACATGGAGGCCTGCTCGAGCACGATGATTGCCCGCTCCAAGCGGGATGCGTGCCCTGTCTGCGGGTCGGGTGCCGAGTCGGTTTCGGAGATTTCTGTATTCCTGAATGACCCGAGCGAAGCCGCCGACTGGAGTCTGATCGACATTCGTGATCAGGACGAGCTCGACGAAGAGCCTCTTGGTCTGCCTGGTGTCCATTCGCCGATGCCGAGCTTCGATCCAAGCGTGATTCCCGACGGCAGGACACTACTGGTCTGTGCAAAGGGGCGCAGAAGCCTCCAGCTGGCGTCATCGCTGCGTGCCGAAGGCCACGACAACGTCTTCTCCCTCTCTGGTGGCCTCAACATTCTGAACAGGATTCGAAGTCGTGACTCTCGCTGAACTCGCGCCGTTCCTGATACTGATCGTCGTTGTGGCAGCGTTGTATACCTCCGTCGGCCACGGCGGGGCGTCGGGTTATATTGCTGTCCTCAGCCTCACAGCGCTCGCTTCAGGTGAGATCTCATCAACCGCTCTCACCATGAACCTTCTGGCGGCGGGAGCGGCGTTCTGGGCGTTCCAGAGAGGCGGGCACTTTCGGTTCAAGATTGTCTGGCCATTCCTAGTGACTTCGATCCCGGCGGCCTACTTGGGCGGAACAATCTCGATCTCAGAGAAGCTCTATTTCCTCACCTTGGCGGGCGTGCTGATCTACGCAGCAGTCAGGCTTGTCTGGAAGAAAAAAACCACCAGTGATGATGAAGAGTGCCAAGCGATCAGATTAGGCGTTGCTTTGCCCTTGGGAGCCGCCATTGGCCTGCTCTCAGGGGTTATCGGAGTAGGAGGTGGCATCTTTCTCAGCCCGATCATTCTCCTGATGAGGTGGGGCCAGGTGAAGGAGACGGCTGCGGCTTCAGCCCTCTTTATCCTGATCAATTCTGCCGCCGGTATCGGTGGGCGGGCAGTTTCAGGCACATACGAGCCAGCACATTTGATTCCGCTTCTCGCAGCCTGCGGGATTGGCGCCCTGATAGGTTCTTGGGCAGGGGCATTCAAGTTCCAGCCAAAGGCGGTTCGTGCGATGCTTTCCGCTGTCCTCTTGATCGCTGCCGGGAAGATGGTGTTCAAGAACTTCGACACACAGGCGAATTCCACAGGACACGAGCCAGTACAAGAGACAAAGGTTTAACGAAGAATGCCGAACAGCAGAGCTGCTCGGCATCCTGGAGACTGAATGAGATTCAGTTGTTAGTCTTTGACTTGGATGTTGCCGTTTACGAGCACGCCTGCTGCCTCAAAGGCAGTGAGGAGTGCCTGCATACTGGCGTCATTGCAGTCAAGCACGCTTCCGGAGAGGAACATCGGAGACGTTGTGTCTGCCGGAGCGTTCTTGCCCTCGCCGTTGTCCACATATTTCGCCATGTGGAAGAGAGGGCTGCCCGAATAGAGTGCGCCACCGGTCACTTCTCCACAAACGTACGCCTTGCCACCACCGGGGAAGAGAGCATCATCGTTGGTTCCAGATACACCAGGCCCCCAGACGACATGCCCTTTGACTGAGCCGTTCTTGTGCTGAATTGCGTTCGAGTTGAAGCTGATCGGGTCACCACCGAAGAAGGAAGCGTCCCAGCCACCCGTAACATGGCGGTTGCCCGCAGCCGTTACAGACAGGGCAGCGCCGATGAGGACACTGGAGGCAGCAGCCCTGAGAATTGTCTTTGAGTTCATGAAAATTACTCCAGCACTAGGGTGAAAAGCCACCTCGCACACAGAAGCGCAGGGACGGAATAGTCCATCCTAGATGCTCTCATTGTAATCAGAATTGACCGTAATCACTCCTTTCTGGGAGATTGTCGGGCCAAATGTGGCTCGAAACTAGTATATGTACGAGTCGAAATTGGCCTCAATCGTGGAAAGAAGAGCGGCCTAGCTGCTCGGCGGCACGATCTGAATTCCGCCTTCACCGTTGCTGAGCATACGCATGATGGTCCCCATGAGCTTGAACTGCTCGCGTCGTACGTTGATCGCCGCCTGTATCTCTTCCGACAAGTCTGTAATCGCCAAGACCTGACTCGCGTCGCCGAAGGAGTCATCCAGAAGGCTTCGCTCCACATACATATCCGACCTGAGCTGGAACACAAACTTCAGCTCTGAGCGGCTGCCCAATCGGACCTTTTCGATCCGGCCAAATGATGACCCGACAGGAGAGCCCTGCGTTGCTGCCGACAGCTCCAGGTAGACCGCAAGATCATCGAGGCCAGAGTGGCCAAAGCTGTCCAACAGAGAACGGTCTGCACTATCCGCCTGGAACACGGGGGAGTTTTGAATTCCGATCTGTACGTAGGCGCCTTGCGCGAAGCCGGAGCCAAACGCTTCGGTCGGCTCTATTTCTTGACCAGACATGGAGCTGCGGCTCCGCCGCATGACGACTGACATGAGATCCGGTTCGGCAGCCGCGTCTGCGGCTCCGACGCCCGTCTTGACCTGGCTGTCTGTGCTGAACGCCACCTCACGGAGGACGCCCTGAGCCTTTGGCGGCAGAGATGAGAGGGGAATCGTCACACCCGTCAATGCTGCAGTCTGCTGGTCTGGCCTCAGAGCTCCAAAGAACCGAAGTGCCGTCCAGGGTGTATTTGATGGCAGATACGACTTCCCAAAGATTCCGGGCAGGATCGACCGGCTCATGGTGATGAGAATCCCGTTGGCGAGCCCGAGCGGGTTCTCCAGGGCTAAGGATGCTCTTGCCTTCAGCGGAATTGTCCCAGCCTTCGCAGTCTTCGTCATGAGCTGTTTGAGCGACTCTCTGTCGAGACGAACGAGGCGAGTCCTCTCTGGGCTATAGGGCCTGGCGGTGAGCCAGCCATCCTCCTCTGCGACTTTGCTGCTCTCCTCATATTCGGCAAGGAAGTTCCTTGCACTCCGGTAGTCCTTGATCCAGATCGCCTGATCAGGGATGCAGGCGACCAGGCTCAGGCCCTTGACGCGAGCAGAGTGGACAAGACCCTCACCCACAGAAAAGGCGAGCGGGTCACGTTGATCGGGCGAAGAGTAGATGTCGACTGCCTTAGTTCGGTCCGCAGGGGGAAGGGATCCAAAGCCGTGAAGGGCTCGTGCTGCGATCAGCGCATCGGCTGTGAGTGGGATCGGTGCATCTAGGCGAGTCT
>JALGYA010000029.1 GCA_029824475.1 Fimbriimonadia bacterium
GAAGAGCGAGCCTGGGAGCACTAGACAAATATGCACTGTAAAGGATGTCCTGTCTCAGTGTGTAAACTATGTCCTGTCGCTGCACATTGGGGCGGGGGAGATTAGAGAGGGGGCCGGGAGCGAAGCGGACGGTCTGGAGGATTCCGCCCGGCTTGGATTGCAGAGGGCACACCTCACAGTTGTTCCGACTGCGTCCTTCCACGTCGGACATTCCTTACGGGAAGCTCCGACGTGGATGGCGAGCGAAGTGAGCGGTCTGGAGGCTACCGCTGGGGATGGCGTGCGGAGAGCGTCACGCTCTGCTGTTCCGACTGCGTCGGCCCCCTCCTAGCCTCCCCCACCCTTCGTGGGAGAGGGACCAGTCCAATTCTGGTCCCCTCTCCTCCTCGTTTGAGAGGAGGAGAGGGTTAGGGTGAGGAGGTTCTGGGGGCCAGCCGTGTGGTATGCGCCGAGAACCTCCATCCCCCAACCCCCTTGCCTCCTTCAAAGCAAGGAGGAAGGGGGCTCCAATCTAATCCCGTGTGCTACGGACAAGTCTGAGAGACCTGTCCATGGCACACAAGACTTCGGAGCGAAATCAGATCTTCGTCTGCGTCGTGGATCGCATACAGCACTGCTTGTACTTCTTGCCGCTGCCGCAGGGGCAGGGGGCGTTGCGGCCGACCGCTTCCGTCATCTTCTGGACCCGATCCTCCTCCAGCATCCCCATGATTTCGGCAGGTGCCCGCTTCTCACGCAGCAGCTGCGCCATCTGCTTCATGTACGGGTCGATATGGGAGAAAAACAGCTTGTAGCCAGCGCAAAGATAGTTCAGTCCAGGCTCGCCGTCGGGCGTCGAGATGAACCGGTGCTTCGGGCACTCGCCATTGCACGCAAACTTGTACGTACACTTCTGGCAGTAAGTCGGCAATGACGTCGCCTTGTCCTCGCCAAACTTCTTCTGCGCGGCGGAAGACGCCATCTCCAGCAGAGTCTTTTCCTTGACATTCCCCAGCTTGTAGCGCGGATAGACAAAGTGGTCGCACGAGTAGAGATCGCCGTTGTGCTCCAGGGCCATCGCATCGCCACACGTCTTGCGGAACACACAGAGAGGAGGCTCCATCCCGGTCCAGGAAGCCAACGAGATGTCGAAGATCTGAACGTACGTCTGGCCGACATCACGCCGCACCCAATAGTCGAAGATCCGGTTTAAGAACATCCCAAATTCATCAGACCGCACTGACCAATCGGTCACGTCCGCCAAGCCGTCTCCAACCTTTTCGTCTGGTGGATCGGCAAGCTTTAGCAGGCTCCCTTCGGCACCTTTCCGCTCAACCAGCGGGATGTACTGATGGAACGTGCTGCCGATCGACTTGAGAAACTTGTAGACCTCAAGCGGATGCTGGGAGTTGAGCCGGTTGATGACAGTCAGCGTGTTGAACTCGACCTTGTGCTTTTTGAGGAACGCCAGGCCTTCCATCACCTTCGCGTGTGATCCCCGGCCGCGCTTGTCGAGGCGGTAGGCATCGTGCAGCTCTGCAGGGCCATCGACGCTCAATCCAATCAGAAAGGTGTTCGCCGCGAAGAACTCGCACCACTCGTCGTTCAGCAGAGTTCCGTTGGTCTGCAGTGAGTTGCTGATCGGGCGTCCGCCCGCGTACTTTTTCTGCAGTTCCAAGGCGTTCTTGAAAAACTCCACACCGAGCAGCGTCGGCTCGCCGCCCTGCCAGGCAAAGCTGACTTCCGGTGCCTGACACGATTCGCAGTACTGCTTGATGTACGCCTCAAGCACGTCCGGCTGCATCCGCCAAGAGTGCTTGCCCGGGTACAGATCTTCTTTCTCGAGGTAGTAGCAGTACGTGCAGTCGAGATTGCAGATCGGCCCGGTCGGCTTGGTCATGACGTGGAAGTGCCGAACCATGCCGGACATCTTATCTGAGACGGGCAAGATTCGGCACTTCTGCTGGGCACTCTCAGGCCCTCGTGAGGCGTCTAACCAATATCAGGCCTCTCTCCCGCATTCTGATGCTGGAATCAGCCAAACTCAGGCCCTGGCCCCGAGGACAATTTAGACAATGCCGAAGACCTTCCAATTCAACCGCCGAGACCTCCTAAAAATGGCTGGGGGCCTCGCTGTTGGATCATTGTCAGGGAAAGGATTGACCGCTTTTGCAGGGCCGTTCACCTACACAGGATTGGAGGATCACTTGATTCCAGAGGACAAGAAGCTGAGCCCCGAATGGGTCAAGTCACTGTTCGAGCGCGGGCTGCCAGAGTGGTACAGCGGCGACCAGCTCCCGCACATCGGTATGCCCGTCGGCGGCATCTGCTGCGGCCAGCTCTATCTGGGAGGCGATGGCCGCCTCTGGCTCTGGGACATCTTCGCCAGCGAGTATTCGTCGAACTACGGCACGATGAGCATGGGTGTTCACTACGAGCACCCGCCTTTGCCACAGTCCGTGGTTGACCAAGGATTCGCGCTGAAAGTGGGCGAGCGAGTCTGGCCGCTGGCAAGCGGCGGATTCGAAGACATCCAGTTCCGCGGCGAGTATCCAATTGGCAGAGTCAAGTACTCAGACCCAGACTGTCCGCTTGATGCAGAACTGGAGGCATTTTCTCCGTTCATTCCACTCGATCACGACTCATCAGGTCTGCCAATGACTGTGATGAACTGGACACTCAAGAATTCCAGCACGATCACGGTTGAGGCAGACTTCGCAGGGTGGCTGGAGAACGCGGTCTGCCCTGACAGCGCCGATCCGCTGACGGGCGTGAGAATCAACCGCGTCCTCAATCGCGGTGGCCGCAGCACCCTCTACTGCTCCGCTGGCGAAGGCCAGGACCGCCCCAAGAAACGTCGCAGCATCACATTCGAGGACTTCGAGTCAGACGACTACGACGAGTGGGTAGTCGAAGGCACCGCCTTTGGCGACAAACCCTTCCGAACCAGCGAACTGGCCGACTATCACAGTGTCACTGGCCAACAAGGCAAGGGCTTCGTCAACTCCCACAACACACGTGTCGAAGGTGACACGGCAGCGGGTGACGCCCACGTTGGCACCCTCACCAGCAAGCCGTTCCCAATCCTGCGCCGATACATCAGCTTCCGCATCGGCGGCGGTAAGCACCCCGGCGAGACGTGCATAAACCTCGTCATCGACGGGGTAGTGGTCAAGACGGCCACCGGCCATGACGGCAACGCGATGCGCCGCGACTACTTCAATGTCGCGGAGTTTGAGGGCCAAGAAGCTCAGATACAGATCGTCGATGCCGTCGCTGGCCCGTGGGGCAACATCGGTGTTGATCACATCGTCTTTACGGACGACCCCGACCTGCCGAAGCTGAACGAACTCCCCGGCTACGGCTCGATGGCGCTCACCGTCCTCGGCGAACACGAAGAGGTCTATAAGGCCCTCGATATCGGAGATTCAGACTCAGGGAAGGCAGCCTTCCTGGCGTTTAGAAACGAGAAGCTGAGACAGGCGGAGGCACCGTTCGATCGCCGCCCAACCGGCGCGCTTGGCGTGCCGATCAAGCTAGCCCCTGGCGAGGAAGTCCAGATCAGCTTCCTCGTGAGCTGGTGGTTCCCCTACTATCCGGAAGTAACCGGCGAGTTTTCATCCATCGAGGATATCGACAAGCTGAATCGCCACTACGAAGGCCGATTCTCCAACGCCTCATCAGTCGCTGCCTACGGCGCAGAAAACTTTGACCAGCTGAGCACGGATACCCAGCTTTGGAACCGCACCTGGTACGACTCCACCCTCCCGCACTGGCTGCTGGACCGCAGCTTCATCAGCATCGACTGCCTTGCCACCCAGACCTGCCACTGGTTCGACAACGACCGGTTCTACGGCTGGGAGGGCGTCACCTGCTGCCCCGGCACATGCCAGCACGTTTGGAACTACGCTCAGGGCTTGGCACGCATCTTCCCAGATCTCGAACGACGCACCAGAGAGAAGATCGACTACGGCATCTCGTTCCAAAAGAATGGAGAGCTCTGGTATCGCGGCGAGGCCGCCAAACACATCGCCCACGATGGCCAGCTTGGAACGATTCTTCGTGCCTACCGTGAGCACACGATCTCAGATGACAAGGATTTCCTGCGAAGCATCTGGCGCAAGGTCAAGAAGTCGATCCAGCACGTGATCGAGCAGGATAAAGACGGCGATGGCCTGCTGGAAGGTCAGCAGTACAACACGCTCGATCAGGCCTGGAATGGTCCGATGGGCTGGATCAGCTCCATGTATCTCGCCGCCGTCATGGCAGGCCGTGAAATGGCGCTGGAGATGGGCGACAAGAAGTTCGCGGAAGAGTGCGACGACATCGTCCGCACCGGCCGCCGAAGCATCGTCGAGAAGACGTTCGATGGCGAGATGTTCATCCATCACCCCACAGACTTCGTTCAGACCAACACCAACAAGGGCTGCCACATTGACCAGGTGTTTGGCCAGTCGTTTGCCTGGCAGGCTGGCCTGCCTCGTGTCGTCCCTCAGATCGAAACCAAGACAGCCCTCAAGTCGCTCTACAAGTACAACTTCGCGCCAGATGCAGGCGGCTACCGCAACCTGATGCAGGACACGATCAAGGGCGGCCGATGGTACGCCATGACTGGCGAAGCAGGCCTCCTCATGACGACCTGGCCCAAGGGCGGCGCCGACAAGGCAAAGGGCTCCGGCAAGGTCTTTGAAGTTGGTGTCGGCTACTTCAACGAATGCATGAACGGCTTCGAGTATCAGGCTGCCTCGCACATGGTATACGAGGGCGAGCCGGGTTCAGAGCTGGTTGAAATGGGCCTCGCCATCACCAAGGCCGTCCACGACCGGTACTCGGCGGATAAACGGAACCCGTACAACGAAGTCGAGTGCAGCGATCACTACTCGCGGTCCATGGCGGCTTACGGCATCTTCCTGGCCTGCTGCGGGTTCAGCTATCACGGCCCGAAGAGAAAGATCGGCTTCGCTCCACGGCTCACCCCCGAAGACTTCCGGGCGCCATTCACGGCAGCCGAAGGCTGGGGCACCTACACACAGAAGCAGGGCGCGACGTCAATGAAGGCCGAATGCGAGGTGAGATCGGGCGAACTGAAGATCAAGGAGATGTCTCTTGAGCTGCCTGGCCGCCGCAAGGTCCTCTCGGTCGCGCTGACCGTCAACGGAGACTCGAAGAACGCCGACTACACCCAGGATGGCAAGGCCGTCACGATCGAGTTTGATTCGACAGCCGAGGTCAAAGCTGGAGAGACTCTGCAGGTCGATTTAACCTACGCGCCGTAAATCTCTATATACTCATGTTGGAGAGGCCGCTAATCGCGGTGCAATTCCGCATGAGTGAGATCAACGAATTCGTGCGCCGGTCGCTGGGAAAAGGGGCCACCAGGCCCGAGATCAGCGCGGCGCTTGAGAAGGCTGGCTGGGATGCAGATGCTGTTGAGGCAGCGCTGAGCGAATACGTCGACGTCGAGTTTCCTGTCCCTGTTCCACGACCCCACAGATCGAGTGCTGCCAGGGAGGCATTCCTCTACCTGGCAACCTTCGTCGCGATGTACATGACCGCCTTTGCGCTGGGTGTGCTTGCGGTCGCCCTGGTGGAATCTCTGATTCCGCCTCCTGAAGGCGCATCCTGGATCGAGGCTGAGCGAGACGTTGCCTGGAACATCGCTGCCCTGATCATCGCCGCGCCGACATACTTCTTCCTGGCAAGATCGCACCTCAAGGCTTACGCAGTCGATTCTGCGAGACGAACATCCCCGATCCGCAGGTGGCTGAGTCACCTGACGATGCTGGTGGCGTTCATCGTCATCCTGACCCGCCTCGTGGCTGTGCTTCAGCAGGCGTTTATGGGTGATCTGATTCTCAGCACAGCGCTGAAGTCTGTGGCTATTCTTCTGATCGCGGCCGCGGTCTATCTCTACTACAACTGGGAGCTGAAGGTAGGGGGCTCAGAGGCTGCCCATTAACGTGCATCCTTCCCCTGCCATGACGTAAGATGGCGCGTGTGATCTCTGCCGTAATTGCAGCCTCTCTTTTGGGCGTCCATACAGCCATGCCCGACAGCTTCTCTGGAGAGAGTCTTCTTCTCCCGGCAGCGGCCTCGTACACGCCGCTGCTGGACGAGACTGGGTTCGATAAGCTGAAGACTGGGGCCTTTTCGTCAGTTCAGACCGCCGTTGGCACGTTCACAAACGTTGGTGGCAAAACGGACATCGACCCGGCGCACCGAAAGGCTGGGGCCAGCTGCCTGCACCTCTACGGCGCAGGCGCGAAGATGACTCTCGATTTCAAGTCGATGAACGTGGACACTGAGCTCGCCTTCTGGGCGGAGCGATGGACCAGCCGCTCACCGTTCTCCTTCACCATTTCGGCTGGCGGAGCGGTGCTGTATGACGGCACACAGCAGATCAAAGTGGGCGGATTCAACACGCACGTCCGGTTTGCAGTCCCCGCTGGAACAAAGCAGCTCACCTTCGCCTGCACTTCCCCCGACGACACAGGAATCTTGATCGACAGCATGAGACGAGTGGAGCCAGCACCTATGGAAATTAGCGGAATCGTAGCCAGCCAGCCGGCTGTTCCGGCCCTGACACGGCTTGAAACAAATCCGATCCTGCACATTAACGTGGAAGCCGATGGAGCACGCGAGGCACTGAGTCTCAATCAGGTTCAGGCTCAACTTATGGGCTCAGACATCGTGGGTGACGTTGAGAAGGTGGAGCTGCTCTACACCGGCACCGCCTCCGTTCTTGGAGGAGATGCCGACCCGGAGCCAGTCGCGTCCACCAGGGTTTCTGAAGGCACGATTACGTTCAAAGGAAAGCAAGAGCTTCAGGACGGCGACAACCACTTCTGGCTCTCCGTCAAGCTGAAAGACGGCGCTGACCTCGACGGCTGGATCGACGCGAAAGTCGATGGAGTCCTCCTTAGCGACAACCACCGCCGACGGGTAGAAAACCAAGACCCAGAGGGCAGAATTCGAATGGCTGTTGCGATCCGACGCAAGGGAGACGATGGCTCTGGCGGCTACAGGATTCCGGGGCTCGCCACAACTGACAAAGGCACCCTCATCGGCGTCTACGATATCCGCCACGACGGCAATAAAGACCTGCCCGCAAAGATCGATGTGGGCATGTCCCGCAGCACAGACGGCGGGAAAACCTGGGAGCCGATGAAGGCGATCATGGACAAGGGCGGCCCAGATGAGGACCAGTGGCACGGCGACGGAATCGGCGATCCGGCGATCCTATTCGACACAGTCTCCAAGACCACTTGGGTCATCGCCACCTGGAGCCACGGAAACAGGTCTTGGCACGGCTCAGGACCGGGATTTGAACCGGAAGAGACCGGTCAGCTCATGCTCAGCAAGAGCACCGATGACGGCGTTACCTGGTCGGACCCGATCAACATCACCCGCCAAGTCAAGAAGGAGGAGTGGTGCTTCCTGCTCCAAGGCCCCGGCAAGGGCATCACCATGAAAGACGGCACAATCGTCTTCCCGGCGCAGTACCAGGACACCCCTGAGAAGAACAGGCTCCCCTATTCCACGATCATCTACAGCAAGGATCAAGGCGAGACTTGGCAGATCGAAGAGGGCCCTAAGGGCAACACGACGGAATCGCAGGTTGTTGAGCTTGAAAACGGCACTCTGATGCTCAATATGCGGGACAACCGAGGCGGGGCGCGATCTGTATACACGACCGACGACATGGGCAAGACCTGGAAGGTGCATCCCACCTCACGCGGAGGCCTGCAGGAGCCGGTCTGCATGGCCAGCATCATTAATGTCGATCAAGAGCTTGGCAAGGATAGGGGTGGGTGGCTGCTCTTCTCAAACCCCAACGTTCCCAGAGCTCCTCGCCGCAGGATGACGATCAAAGCCTCCAACGACCAGGGGATGACCTGGCCGGAAGGGAAGCAGGTTCTGCTCGATGAATGGAGCAGCGCTGGCTACTCCTGCATGTCGATGATCGATGACGAAACCGTCGGCATCCTCTACGAAGGCAGCCGGTCGTTTTTGATCTTCCAGCGCGTGAAGCTAGCGGACATCATCGACTAACTCCAGATCGGAGCTTTATCGCGCACGCTGCGATGGAGCTCTTTCAGCTTCGGCACCAGCCTCTTCATCACGTCGGGGCGTTCTTCAGAGAGGTCGTTTGCCTGACCAGGATCAGCGACGATGTCGTAGAGCTTGAAGCTGTCAAGCTCTGCGATCTTGAACTTCTCCTGGAAGACCTTCTGGAATCGCCCGCCGGCGTAGTCGCCGACATCCCACCAAGCGTTCAGCACCCAGGGGCCGTCTCGCATCGTCGACTGCGGTCCGCCAAACGGGTCATGGAAATGCCAGTTCAGCGGCTGCTCCCGCTCCAGCTTCCTGCCATAAACAGCGGGCATCATATCGACGCCTTCAACGTTTAGGTGATCCGACACCCGGCCTCCGGCCAGTCCGACCAGAGTAGGGAAGAGGTCACGGAATCCGGCGGTGTTGAAGACGTCTTTCCAGCGGGGATCTGCCCAGGCCAGACGAAGATTCCGGGCACGCGGAGCCCGCCTTCCAGCAGCCAGCGCTTGTAGCCCCGGAAAGGGCCAGTCGAGCCATGAGAATTACGGAAGTACCCGTTCGGAGTGTGCTGAGCGGGCCCGTGATCTGATGTGAAAATGACGAGCGTGTTGTCAGACAGCTTCAGCTCATCCAGGGCGTCGATGATCCGCCCAGTCGCCTCGTCGAGATGCTCCACATTGGAGTAATAGAGCGGCTTAGTCCCTTCGTACTCGCTGTACTTGTCCGCCAGGCGAGGTGGTGACATCACCACCTCATGCGGCTCCTGGAAGGTCACCATCTGGAAGAACGGCTGCCTCGCTGTCCGCCGATTATGAAGCCAGTCGATCGCATCATCAGCGACGATCTGACACGAATACCCCTCGACGTCCACGGGCTTGCCATTGCGGAAGAACCCCTCCGGATTGAGGTGCTGATCGTTGAATTGCACAGCGAACCAGTCGTCAAAACCAAAGTGGCTTGGATCGGTCTGCCCCAGCTCCATGCCTCCGTTTAGGTGCCACTTTCCGGAGAGTGCCGTCTGCATACCCTGGCGTTTGAGAAGCTCTGGAAAGGCTCTGTGGTTTGCACGAAGGTTGAGATAGCTTCCCGGTGGGATCCAGTCGTAGATTCCTGCTCTTTGCGCCTGTCGGCCAGTCAGCAGTGCGGTCCGAGAAGGCGAGCACATCGGCGCACCGGCGTAGAAGTCGGTCATTCGGACTCCTCGGTCTGCCAGAGCATCTAGGTGAGGCGTGTTGATGATTTCGTTTCCGTAGCAGCCCAGGTCACCCCAGCCCAGGTCATCGGCAACGATGAGCAGGATGTTGGGGGGTGTCGGCGCTGAGGCAACGACTGCTGCTGCGAAGAGCATCATTGCCATCATGGCAGGTGTCATGCTCGGCTCGTTTGGGTCAAACTGATCTCGTCGCCATGATCGCCAGCCTGCTTCTCATGTCCCTCCAAAGTGAACCAGAATACAACCTGAGCGTTGTACCGCTGCCTGCAGCGTCAAAACAGTCGCTGGAGGACCACACGCCACGGGAAGGGATCTACGCTGATCCCAAGATGCACACCTGGGGATGCAGCGTCATCCAGGAAGACGGCAAGAGCCACATGGTGCTCGCCCGATGGCCTCGCTCGATCGCGTTTCTTGCTTGGCTGACACACTCCGTCGCTGACTACGCTGTTGCAGACAAGCCCGAAGGCCCGTACCGGCACGTCAAGACTCTGCTTGATAGCGGCGGCAAGGGTGCGGTGGATCAGGTCACCATCCACAATCCTAAGATCAAGAAGTTTGGCGACGCCTATTATCTGTATTACATCTCGTCACAGGCTGACGTCACCTATACGAAGCTGATAGAGACTGCTAGGGTTGGCTATAGTCATCCGGTCTGGAAGGTTTTGCGGGCCAACCAGCGCACGTTCGTCGCGACATCAGATTCCCTGACCGGTCCCTACAAGCGGCCAGATAAGGTGCTGGTCGAACCGACAGGGCCGATCGAAACGCTCACCGTTAATCCAGCGATTACCCAAGGAATGGATGGCGAGTACGTGCTGGTTGTGAAGGGTGACAAGCCGAACGAGACCCGCTTTATCCGCAACCAGGCTGTCGGCCTCAGCGATTCACCGACCGGCCCGTTCGAGGTCCAGCCGAAGGCCGTAATCGACACGTTCGACACGGAGGACGTTTCGATCTGGTTCGACAAGACGACCGGAGTCTTCTGGGGCGTCTATCACGCCCACACCTACATCGGCCTGATCTACAGCAGGGACGGAATCAATTGGGAGCTGCCGAAGAATCATGAGCTGACCAAGAATGTCATCCCGTTCGACGACGGCACGACTTGGACGCCCGGCCGCATGGAGCGCCCCTTCATCCTGACCAACGATCAGGGCCAGCCGACGCACCTTTACGTCGCGTGCTTCAAGGACGGTCGAACCTGGAACATCTGCCTTGAGCTGAAGCGAAGCTGATTCAGGGTCTGGAAGCCCCCTTCCTCCTCGTTTTAGAGGAGGAAGGGGGTTGGGGGATGGAGGTCTCTCGTATTAGAGATTGGTCCCTCTCCCTCGAACGAGGGGGAGGTTAGGAGGGGGACAGGTTAATCTTGCGTCTCAGCTGGGGGAAGCACGGACAAACGCTGAGAGCGCCTGTCCATGGCACACGAGCGAGGAGCCTAGAGCCGGATGTCTTTCCGCTTCCACTTCGCATGCGTATCGAAGTGAAGCTGGTTGCGCCCACCCACATGCGCTGACCAGCCATCGGGCGGCGGCACGCTGCCGTCGACTGTCCAGAGCGGAGCCGCGTAGTCCCACCAACCCGCTTCGAAGAACGGCGTCATCAGCCACTCCTGCTCACTCACAGAAGTGCCCTTCGCGTCAACAACTGAAATAGCCGTCCGGCCACGCGTGAATCGAGGTGACGACGGATTCTGCTCAGCAAGCAGGTCGCTGATGTAATTGGACCATCCTCGGTCGACGTCTGAAACTCCAAACTCAGCCCAAGGCGCACTGAAATGCGATCGCCAATCACCAGTGCCGTAGAACTCCACTGCAGGTGAGTGGTAGATGTCGACGTTCTTGATGTACGGATGCCAGAGGGGCATGAAGGAGCCGGTCACCGCGTACTGCTTGCCGCCCGCATTGACTGTGGGCGTCAGCTGCAGCCACTCGTCAGGAATCCACGGCATGCGGTCATCGTAATCCGTGACGTAAAGCTCATTCGCCAGCCCGATCTGTTTTAGATTGCTCAGACAAGCCACGCGCTTAGCGGAGTGCTTGGCCTGAACGAATACAGGGAAGAGAATTGCTGCGAGAATAGCGATGATCGCGATCACAACCAGCAGCTCTATGAGGGTGAATGCTCTCCTCATCTGGCGTCGGGAAGGGGGGTCTCTACGGTCGGCACTGGTTGATCGCCTGCCCGTTTTGCATCGAGCAAGTACTCTCTCGCAAACAGCATGAAAAGTATGGAGCCGATCACGAGCAGGACCACCATTTTATGCTGCCTCGAGCCGATGGGCGCAATGGGTCGCAGGAATCCACGATGGCCGAAGCCTTGCTGGTCTTTCAGGCCTGCGATCTCTTGTCTCAGCTCGTCCCGCTCCCGCTTCGCCTCGTCGAGTTCTGAAAGCCGGGTCTCCTCCTTGTGGTCAGACCGCATCGATTTAACAACTTCAACAACCTCTGCTTCACTTCTGCCGAGAGCTTCAGCGAGGTCCTTGGTAGAGGCCCCTTCTGTGAGGGTCTTTACAACCTTCTCAACCTCGTCAGGTTTGAGATAGAGTCCTTCGCTGCGCTGTTCCATTCCGTCCAGTTCTAGATTACCGATTCAGGACTGCTGGGGTTGTGCCGATTAGTCTGTCGGCTCCGGTACTGGAGCGTCTGGTATGACGGGTGCCGTTCCGCTTGACTCGACGATGGGTGCTGGACCGGGTCCGGTCGTTGGCTCGCCGGTGCTCAGAAATAACAGCGCAATTACGAGCGCAATTACAAATGCAAGCCCTGCGGCAATAACTGTCATGACCAGGGTCCGGTTTGATTTTTCCTGAAACGCCACCTCGTGGTTTCTTTCCAGGAACGCCTGCTGCGCGGCCTGTTCGGCAGGCACTTCGCTTCGAATCCGCTTGACCACCTCAAGAACTTCCGTCTCCGGCACATTCAGGGCCTCAGCCAGCTCTCTGGTCGAGGCAGCCCGTTCCGTCTGCAAAATATCGATGACGCGTCGCGCCTCCTCATCAGAGACGTGCACTTGCTGAGATTGATCCTGCATTCTCAACTCAGTATTACTTCAATTCACCCTGATCCGTTCTCCAAGAGTATTGAACTGTGCGAAATGTGCAAAATAGCCCCATGACTCGCCTCCGATTTCTGATCGTGCCCGCTCTATTGGCCTGCGCGACACAGACTCTCAGCCAAGGGAAGAAGGAGGACTTCGATCGGGCGCGGAAGCTGAGCTCGCTGACGCGTGACAACACCTCAGGCCTTAAATTCACGGCCAACTGGATTGACGAGACCGAGTTTTGGCATGAGACAAGAGATCAGCAGGGCCGCGACTGGTGGAGTGTCGACGCGGCCACGGGAGAGCAGTCCCCACTGTTTGATCAGACAGCCCTTTCCGGGCTGCTTGACCCGTTGACAAATCAAGTTGTGGAGCCGCGCCGGATTGGACTGATGGACCTCAAGGTCACCGCTGACTACGTCCAGTTCCAGTTCGACAGGAAGTACTGGCGCTTCGGCCGAGCCTCGAATCAGCTCGAGGAGATCGAGCGGCCGAATAGAACGGCTCCCAGGAATCCAAGCCTTTCCCCCGACGGCAAGTGGCGCGTGGAGAAGCGCGATGGGTCCCTCATCCTCCTGCCCGTGGATCGTTCGAGTGAGACCAACCTGACCAAGGAAGCATCTGAGACGCTGCGCTGGAACTACTTCTACTGGTCCCCTGAGTCGAACATGATCGCGGCCTGGCGTACGACCACCGGAGACCGACTCAAGATGAACTACGTCGAGAGCGTCCCAAAAGAGGGTGTTCGGCCGGTTCTGCGAAGTCATACGTACGACCTGCCTGGCGACAATGTAGACACGCACAAGCTCTTCCTCATCAAGATCCCCTCGGGCGAGGTGATCGAACCAGATGATGATGAGTTTGACTACTGGGTGGCGTCCAACGTCTGGTGGTCCGCTGACGGCGCGAAGCTCAGATACCGGCACATGTATCGCGGATATCGGAAAGTCACGATGATGGAAGTTGATACGGCGACGGGCACCAGCAGGGCAGTCATCGAAGAGACCAGCGAGACACGAATCCATCCGACCAATACCTTCGCAGCCTATGCCGGCCAGAACACGATCCTATGGACTTCTCGGCGATCTGGCTGGCGCCATCTCTACTCGGTTGATGCCGCCACTAGAAATGCGACCCCGCTGACCAGCGGAGAGTGGGAGATTAGAGGCGCACCCGTTGTGGACGAGGAGAAGGGGAAGATCTGGTTCGAGGCCGGAGGGCGCGAGCCGGACCGAGACCCCTACCTCGTGCATCAATACGTCATGAATCTTGACGGCAGCGACCTGAAGCTGCTCACACCGGAAGCGGCTCAGCACGTGCCGCAGTGGAGCAGTGACCGGGGGCATTTTGTAGACACCTATTCCAGAGTTGATCAGCCGCCTGTTCACGTACTTCGGAATGGCGCTGATGGCACGATCATCAAAGAGCTGCGGCGTGGTGACGACGCCCCCCTGAGGGAGAAGGGCTGGACGAGGATCGAGCCCTTCAAGGCCAAGGGCAGAGACGGCAAGACGGACATCTACGGCAACATCTACCGCCCAACAAACCTTGATCCAGCAAAGAAGTACCCGGTCATCGAGTACATCTATGCTGGCCCACACGCCGCTCACACAGCCAAGACCTATCGCGTCACCAGCCAGCTGCATCGCCTCGCAGAACTCGGATTCATCTGCGTCCAGATGGACGGCATGGGCACCGACTACAGAGGCAAGGCCTTCCACGACGTCTCGCATAAGAATCTTGGCGACGCGGGCTTCCCCGACCGCATCGCCTGGATCAAGGCCGCCGCCGCCAGATATCCGCAGATGGATCTGTCTCCGGGTGTCGGCATCTTCGGCTATTCCGCAGGCGGATACGACTCGACACGAGCCCTTCTTGCCTATGGCGACTTCTATTCAGCCGCCGTTTCACTGGCTGGCAATCACGACCACCGGACGGACAAGACGTGGTGGAACGAGCTCTGGATGGGCTGGCCGATGGGGCCCGAATACGAGGCCCAGGCGAACCCCACTAATGCGCATAAGCTGACCGGAAAGCTCCTGCTGATCCATGGTGAAAACGACACCAACGTCAACATCCATGGGTCGACTATGCGCCTTGCAGCTGCGCTGATCAAAGCGGATAAGGACTTTGATATGTTCATCATGCCGGGCCGGGGGCACAACCTCGCCGGCACATACATTGAGCGGAAGATCGCGCAGCATTTTGTGAGGTCGCTCTATGGAAAAGAGCCCGGAAGAACGAACTAGGCAAACATCTCAAGAGGGAAATTGTGCAGACTGGCGGGTAATTCAGAGGAATCAATGGACGGACCCCACCCATTCGCCTGGTTTGAGCTTGCAGCTCCGGATACGGAGAAGGCGAGACGCTTTTACGTCAGCCTGTTTAACTGGCGATCAAGGACGATCGATGCCGGTCCGAGCCACTACGACGCTCTCATCGAAAAAGGCGAGGACAAGCCGTTCGGCGGAATCCTCGATATCGCTGAGCTTCACAAAATGGTGCCCGGCATCCCACCTCACTGGATGACCTACATTCAGGTTGATGACGTCGATGCCTCGCTCAACAAGGCGGCAGCCGCTGGAGGCCGAGTCCTTAGACCTCCGCATGAGATTCCGCATTTAGGGCGTGCCGCAGTGGCGATGGAGCCAGGTGGGGCGGCTTACGTACCCTTCACACCGGCAGACGATAATCCGCACGCGAAGAACCCGCTGGCGTGGATTGAACTCTATACGTCTGACCCGACCAAGACCATCCCTTATGTAAAGGAGGTCTTCGGCTGGGAGACTGCCGACTGGGACATGGATGGGAAGCCGTACACCATCCTCAAGGTCTCCGGCAGCGACGAGCCGTTCGGTGGAGTGGTCTCGATCAATGACGGCCCGGTCAAGGGCCTCGGCCCACACTGGGCGCTCTATTTCACCGTTCCAGACTGCGATGAAGCGTTGGAGGCCTGCCGCAAATTAGGAGGCCTCACGAGCGTTGCACCATTCGATATCCCTGGGATCGGCAGAGCCGCCCTTGTGGGAGATCCCTTCGGTTCGCCGTTCTATCTGTTCAGCTCGACTTCAGCCGGATCCGGAACGACCGGCTGAACGGCGCTGCTCAGCCCGGGCAGCGGGTCAGAATCGATGGCCATAGGCTGGGCGGCAACTTCGGACGCTGGCAGGAGCCCCTTCTGCATCGCCTTCCATAATCGCGCCTTAGACTTCTTGATATAGGACCTGCGGACTGTCTCAATCACACTCGCGGTGAGGGCCATAAACGTCACGATTTCCAAGTGGACGCCTGCCGGATTCCCCGTGTCCGCGAAAGCGATCGCCAGAGCCGTTAGTATTGACAGCCCCGCCAAACCGACAGCCCAAGCCCTGCGAATCTGTCTCGGGCGAGGGACCTTGTGTTTCTGAAGCTCCAGCGGGGGGTAGCTGTTTTCACTGCCATCAGGCTCTGCATCCAAGAACTTGCTGAGATCTGACACGATCATCCCGTTTCGATCAGCGGCAGTTTTGCCAGTTGCCTTAAACACGATCCAAAACTGGTTCTTCCCGTTCTCAACTTGGAGAAACGGCCCGTGAACCGCGATCAGTTCTCGCAGGCCGCGCTTGTGTACAGCGGTCGTGTCGAAGCTGAAGGAAGATCGCTCCCCATAGAAGGTCACCCTGCCTTTCTCGATCACAAGAAATCCAGAGTCTGTGCCTGTCGTCTCTCTGTCCTGGACGATGTCCACTTTGACGATAGGCAAATTCTCGCCGAGACCGTACTGTTTTGCGAGCGCCTTGCTCGCCGATGACCGGAATGCGACCTTGGCAAGACCAGCCCATATGAGTGAGAGCATGAGCAATGAGAAGAACGACGGGTCTCCCAGCCCCACCGTGAATGCAAATATGCCCAGAACTATGACCGGCAGGGCAGCAAGAAATGCCGTCCGGATCTGAATGTGCCGACGGACACCTTCAGACGGCTTTTTGCCAGGTCAACTGCTCAATGCGCCCTCTCTTCATTCCACCACTCGCCTTGATCACTCTCTATTCTACGCAGGACCAATGGTCAGATTGCGAAACCTGGGGGCAGATATCTGCCGTAATGCGTGTGACTGCACTAAACTGTGCGGTTTGGAGGATGGATTTTCTTGTTTCGCTGCTCTGCTCTCATCTGTTTCGCGGCTGCTGGCGCAGCCGTCTCTGCTGAAAAGGACCTGCCCACGCTAGCGGGCAAACAGCTGGAACGCACACCCGTCATTGATGGCGTCCTCGCAGTGGGTGAGTGGGATGACGCATCTCAGTCCGTCGGCTTCTTTGATCCTGTAACCGGCAAGCAGACCGCCGACAAGACCGATGTCTGGCTCGGCTACGACTCTGAGAACATCTATGTCGCGTTCTATCTTCACGACTCTGATCCGTCCGGCATCGTCGGCAGGACCACCCAGCGAGGAGGAGGAATGGATGGCGACGACCGTGCGATGTTCGGCGTCGACCCGTTCAATCGAAGGGCGAGCGACAGCCTCAGCCTCTTCCAGGTCAATCCTCTTGGTACTAAGTCTGAACGCATTTCTGGCGGGCGATCTGCAAAACGCGAGTGGCGAGGCGAGTGGCAGGCTGCGGCGACGATCACAGATGACGGCTGGATCGCTGAGTTCGCTATCCCATGGGCCATGCTGGACATCCCTGCGGGCGAGAACCTCGACATGGAGCTCAACTTCGCTCGAATGCAGCAGCGGACTAAGATCCAGAGCTTCTGGGCAGATCGAACCGAGCGGGATCTGCCCGAACTCGATGGTGTCTGGTCGGGAATTACCCCTCCAAAGGTGAAGGCCGCGAGCAAGTTGAGCCTGCAGGGCTACATCGCTCCGGAATACGATGAGGATGCCGATGACGAGACCACACTGAGAGGCGGACTCGACGTGCGCTACAAGCTCAGCCAGCAGCTCACCGGTGTTGCCAGCTTCAGCCCTGACTTCCGAAACATCGAACAGGAGATCGCTGGGATTGAGTTTACGAGGTCAGAGCGATTCGTCTCAGACTCACGCCCGTTCTTTACGGAGGGGGAGTCCTTTTTCCAGCTAACCGGTCCCTATTCGATTGGCAGAATGTTCCACTCCCGGCGCATTGACGATTTCGACACAGGAGGAAAGTTCTTCGGCCAGATCGACAGAAAGAACTCAGTCGGTGTTCTCGCGACCCGGGAAGATGGCAGCAGAACGGATGGTGTATTCAAGCTCCATCATCAGCTCGATTCGCGGAGCGAAGTCTCGGCTTACGGAACCGTAAGATCCGAAGACGGAATGGAGGACCAAATGATCGGCTCCTCAGGTGAGATTGGCAGAGGCAACTGGGGTGCTGAATACGACTATGCCGCTCATCGCGGCTTGGGCACAAGCGCCAAGGCGATGTCAGGCGCGGTCTACTATGCCGTCCCCAAAATCTTCTCAATCCTGCGATTCAAGTCCATCGAGCCAGGCTTCGATCCAGCACTGGGATTCGTGCCTTTCGACAACCAGCGAGGCGGCTACATCTACTCGCAATATGATGCCGACTACCGAACCGGACCGCTGCGAGAGTTGGAGGTCACTCTCTTCTCGGAGTCGTTCGAAACTTTCGACAACCACAACTTCTCAAAGTCGCTCGATGTTGAAGTCGAAGGCACCTATCGCAACGGCGTCGCCATGGGCGTGGGCTTC